>JAYTXB010000107.1:0-1675 GCA_043743205.1 Schlesneria sp. | reverse complement strand
GGCGAAGGGCTACGGCGGACGACACTATCGCGGCGACTATGTCGATCAGAACTTCGACAGCTACACGACGGAGTACACCTTCGCCGACGGCACGAAGCTCATCATGGAAGGCCGCTGCATGGAAGGGGCGTCCACTGAGTTCGCCAGCTATGCACACGGCAGCAAGGGTTCGGCGATCATCTCGGCGTCGGGCCACTGGCCATCGAAGGCTCGCATCTTCAAGGGTCACAAAATGATCGACAGCGAAATCGTCTGGAAGGGCGAAGACGTGGTCAACCCGTATCAGGGCGAGTGGGATCACCTGATGAACGCGATCCGTCAGGACAAGCCTTACAACGAGGCCAAACGCGGAGCCGAGGCGAGCCTCGTCACGTCGATGGGCCGCATGGCGTGCCACACCGGGCGAGTCATCACCTACGACGAAATCCTGAACAGCGACCACGAGTTCGCGCCGAACGTCGATCAACTCGTCATCGACGGCCCATCTCCGCTGATCTGTGACGCCGAAGGGAAGTACCCGGTCCCGGCCCCCGGCATCAACAAGAAGCGCGAGTACTAAGAGCCTATCCGAGAACCTCGCCAAACTTCCGAAGTCTCAGAAGACTTCGGAAGTTTTCGGATAGGCTCTAAGGTCAGACCAACTGCCGTGGCCGACGCTGCCAGCGTCGGCTCGGATGCTGGCAGCATCCACCACGATGTGACACTGATTGATGAGCCGGTCCTAGGCGCGGTTCCGCCGCAGACCAACAAGTTGTATTCAGGTGAGCCGGGTGCCGTAAGGCCCCGGGGTTCTCGATGTAGAACCCGGGGCCTTACGGCACCCGGCTCGCCACGTTTCCAATTCGCCAAATTTCAAGGGCACCACAATGCGTCACTTCCTCCAACGCCGCCGCTTCGTCACCGCTCTGCTCACCCTCGCCGTCATGGCCAGCGTCAGCGGTCTGGCGCTCGGCCTCTTCAAACCGACCGAAACCGTCGTCACCGAGATTGCTCCCGGCGTCTTCTTTCGCAAGGTCGAGACCGAACCGAAATTCATCGGCTGCAATCAGGGATGGATCATCTTCGAGGACTTCGTGCTGGTCATCGAGGCCAGCTTTCCGAATCAGGCCGAGGAACTGATCAAGGAGATTCGCAAGACGACAGACAAGCCGATCAAGTACGTCTTCGACACGCACTGGCATGGTGATCACGCGGACGGCAACCCGGTCTTCATCCGTGATGGAGCCGCCGCGATCGCGTCCGAGAACGCCCGCGACCAGTTCGTCACCAAAGGCGTCCCGTACTACGAGAAGCAAAAGACGGACAAGCCTGAAGAGTACGGCAAGCTCAAGTACGGCATCCCGACGCTGTACTTCCCCAAGAAGATGGTCATCGAGGACTCCCAGCAGCGGGTCGAGTTAATTCACTTCGGCCACGGCCACACCAAGGGAGACGCGGTCGCGTGGTTGCCTCAACACGGCATCCTGTTCACCGGAGACAGTTGCGTGAACGGAGCCTTTAACTACACCGGCGAGGGTGACACCGCCAGTTGGATCGCCTGCCTGACCGAGATGGGCAAGCTCCCGATCAAGCGCATCTGCCCCGGCCACGGCGAAATGTCCGACGCCACCCTCGTCACCACCCAACGCCGCTACTTCGTCGAACTCCGCCAAGCCGTTCAAGAAGCCATCAACGC
>JAYTXB010000106.1:0-4852 GCA_043743205.1 Schlesneria sp. | reverse complement strand
AACTCGGAACGTCGTTACGGCCTGCACAAGAAAGTGGCGAAGGCCCCCGGCGATGCCCTGGCCGACTTTCACATCTTCAAACTGGTCGCTCACTACTGGGGCTGCGCAGACCTGTTTCAGGAATGGCGCTCCCCCGAATCCGTTTTTCAAATCTTGAAGCGACTCAGCGCCGGCCAACCGTGTGACATCACCGGCATCCGCGATTACCGGCACCTCGACGAGGCGGGCGGAATTCAGTGGCCGTTTGTGGAAGGGGTCGATGATCGAAGGTTGAGCGTTGAGGGTGAAGACGCCGAGCCTCTTTTCTCCCGTCGCGCAGCGACCGTCGTCCCCTCGCCCCCGTCATCGGGGGAGAGGGCTAGGGTGAGGGGGCTGAGTGGCGAGAACGATCACGATTCGTCACACGCCTCTTCTTCAGACCCTCAACCCCCAACCCTCGACATTCAACCTTCCAAAGCCCCCCTCACCCTAACCCTCTCCCCCGCAGCCGGGGGTGAGGGGACAAAGCCACGACTCGGCGGGTTGTCATCTTCTGCTGGCCCTCAACCCTCAACCCTTGACCCTCAACCTTCCACCCAACGCCGTCTCTTCGAGGACGGTCGCTACTACCACGCCGATGGCCGGGCGAAGTTCCTGTTCGAGGCTCCGCGTCCGATGCCCGAGCCGCCGAGTGTCGAGTACCCGCTGATCCTGCTCACGGGGCGAGGGACGGCCGCTCAGTGGCACACGCAGACGCGCACGGCCAAGTCGGCCGTGTTGAGAAAACTCTCGCCGCAGTCGATCTACGTCGAGATCAACCCCGAGGACGCGCGGAGCCTCGGCGTTCAACCGCAGGACTGGGTCCACGTCGCGTCGCAGCGAGGCCAGATCAAAGCAAGAGCTTTCGTCACACCCACTGTTCAGGCGGGTCAAGTCTTCATCCCGATGCACTACGAAACGGTGAACCAATTGACTGACGCCGTCTTCGATCCGTACTCGCGCCAGCCCAGCTACAAAGCCTGCGCAGTACGAGTTCAGCGTGCGACGTGAGATGGGAGTTGGCGGAGGCAGAAGGAGAGCGGCAGGAATTGTCATACCGCAATGCAGGATGGGCACTCTTGCCCGTCCGGGTTTCTGTCTTCAAGCCGGGACGGGCAAGAGTGCCCATCCTACAGGGAAGTTTCTTCTTGAGGACGGCCTCAGATGGTAGAGGACGTATGTTGTGGGTGGGGTCTCACAAACGCGAACAGCCCGGTATCGGACGATACCGGGCTGCTGCGAGAGGGAACTCATTCATGGCCATCGACGTGCATCGTGATCATTGCTGAACGCTGAGCTTGAGCAGTTCGATTCCGAATTCGATGTGCAGTGTGGCACCGGAAGCGGTCGGTGTGACTTCGATGTTCAACACATCGCCGTCTTCACCTGCCAAAGCATTGGCGCGTTCGATCAGTCCTTCATCGTCCGATTCGAGCAGTGTGACGAGCGTCGCCGGTTTGACGCGCAGCGAGATCGGAGCCATCTTCTTCGGAGCGTTCTTGCCCGAGAGATCGAGCGCGGCCTTGAGGGCCTCGAGATTGCCACCTCCCAGCGAGAACCAGAGGCTGTCGGCACGAACGGCCAAGTGGCCTGGACCATCGCCGAACATGTCAGACTGTTCCTCCTTGAGATCGGGCGTGATGGCATGGATGCGGGCACCGGCATGCTTGGCAACATCGACCTTCACCTTGGCGGTCTCCGGACTTTCCTTCGACAGCGCGAGGATGTCGTCGAGCAACTTCCCGGCATCGTCACCCTTGGCCACCTTCGTTCCACCGACAATCACCACCGTCTCATCTTCACCCTCATCGAGGACGATGACCGAGTGGAGTGCCCCCGACTTCATCGTGGCTTGTCCAATGTCAAAAAGTCGCTTGGCGACATCTTTAGCGGCCTTCTTGTCGGCATCGTCCGCCAGCTTAGGATCCTTTTCGATCTCCGCGTTGGCCGCATCGCGCATGGCACCGAACAGTTCGTCGAGGTGCGGCAGCAGCAAGGTCGTCGGGTGAGACAGCACCAAGCTGAATGCTGCGTCTTCGGGAGGAACAGCTCCCAGCACGGGCGACATCTTGCCGTAGGCCGTCATCGCTTTGGCGAGGTCCGTGCCCGACTTGCCTGACAGGCCGATGTCGAATGTCCCCAGGCCCGATTCATCGTTCACGTCGATCCCGATCGTCATCCGGTCGCCGTCGTTGACGACGGCCTTCAATGCCGCCAGCGTTCCGTCAAAGCCGAGCTGTTGTCCTTTGGCTTCGGCTTCGTTTTTCGGTTCGGGACCGTTTTCCAAACTGGCGCGTCCTTGTTCTTCGGTCTGCGCGAGGAAGAGATCTTTGAATTGCTGTGGGATGCTGGCCACGTTCACATCAAGGGCGATGTCGTACTTGAGGTTCGCGATCTTGGCGGGATTCGCTGGTTTGGCGAGCATGTCGGGCGAGTTGCTCACGAAGATGTAGCCACCGGACATTTTGGCAAACAACGCTTGGCCGTTGACCGACAGCGACCACTGGCCATTCTTTTCTTTCAAGTCCGGTGCCAGCGTCTTGACGAGGCCCTTAAAGGCATCGGCATCGGAGATCGGGAGAAAGATCACGGGCATCTCGGGTTGACCGGCGGCGGTCACATTCCAATAGGCACCGAGCGGCTTCTCAAGGTCCACGCCCGCCAAACCCATTCCGCCAGTGAAGTCACCGAGGAACTGTTCGGCCGTCGCCCGCGCCCCCTCTTGTCCGAGGGTCTCGCCGATGTAGTCGGCGTCGTCGAGCAATTCATCCACGCTTCTCAAGCTCAACACGACTGTCGGCTGTTGAGCCTGCACCGTCGCAACCATCCACAACGACATCAGCCCGAACAAGCAGGCCGTCTGCCAACGCAACACTCTCTTCATGACTTCATCCTTCTGTCGAGATTTCTTCCAAACCGAGCGTCCTGACGCGGCGGCATGATAGGCGCGAGCTGTGAGAGTGCGAAGGGTTCGCTCACAAGAATTCGGCAACGACACGATCCGCGACGAAGCGACCTGCGGGAGTGAGGCGGATCGTTGCGTGATCGTCTTCCAACCAGCCTCGCGCAGTGTTGGTATGGATGGCGGCTGCCGCGATGTCCTCTAATTGGAAGCCCGTGCGTCGCGCGAAGTCCGCACGGGAGATGCCGTCTCGACGGCGAAGACCGAGGAACAGGAGTTCTCGCGCGCGGTGAGCCGGTTCGAGTTCTTCGGCATCGGTGACGCACGACTCGCCCTGTTCGAGTTTTTTGAGCCAGCCAAGAACGCTGCGAACGTTGGTCTCGCGCCGACCATTGAGGTAGCGCGCGGCTCCCGGCCCGAAGGCCCAGTATTCGTCGCCCGACCAATAGACTTCGTTGTGGCGGCAGCGAAACCCCGGCCGGGCGAAGTTGGAGATTTCGTAGTGCTCGAACCCGGCGGTCGTCAGTTCGTCCATGGCCAGTGCGTACTGATCGCGTTCGAGTTCTTCGTCGATCGGAGTCAATTCTCCTCGGTCGCGCCGCGTGCCAAACGCTGTTCCTGTTTCCCACGTGAGGCCATACGTCGAGACATGCGTCGGCCCGAGCGAGATCGCTTGCCGCAATGTCACCCGCCAATCGTCGAGTGACTGCCCCGGCACGCCGAAGATCAGATCGAGCGACACGTTGTCGAACCGCCGTTGTAGACGAGCAATCACGTCCGCAATGTCGCTCGGCGAATGATCGCGCTCGAGCACCTTCAATGAGTCGGGCGAGAATGACTGCACGCCGAGGCTGATGCGGTTCACTCCCGCGTCCGCCAGCAGGTCAAGCTTCTCATCAGACAGGTCGAGCGGATTGGCCTCAACGCTGACTTCGGCCTGCGGCGCGAGCGTGAACCGCTGGAAGACGATCCGGAACAACTCACGCAGTTGATCGCACGACGGATGCGTCGGTGTGCCACCGCCAAAGAACAGCGTGTCGAGTTCGTCCGTCATGGAAAGTGATTCTTGGCGAGCCGAGTGCCGTAAGGCCCCGGGTTCTTTGACCGAGGGAACCCGGGGCCTTACGGCACCCGGCTCGCCTGTACGTTTGGAATCAGGACACTCGGGCAACGGAGACATCTCCCGCTCCAGTGCCCGCAGGTAGTCCCCAATCAAATCGTCTCGCCCCGCGATGAGCGTGAAGTCGCAGTAGCCGCAGCGATGGGCACAAAACGGAACGTGAATGTAGGCGGAACGTGGCATGGCTTGAGGAGTCTACTGCCGCGCGTCGCTCCTTGCCCGGTTGAGGGGCTTTGGTTATCGTCGTGCCAGACATTTTGTCACCTGCCTGTACTGCCCGCCTTTCAAATTTCGAGTCTGCTCACAGGATATTCACGATGCCGTCGCGACCGTGGTTGGCCTCTCTGTTCGGTCTGTTGATGACCGTTTCTTCCGTCATTGCCACTCAGGAAACGCAGGCCGCTGATCCGCTCGACTGGCCTTACTGGCGCGGTCCCGAGATGAACGGCATCTCGCGCGAGAAAGGCCTGCCCGACACGTGGTCACCCGATGGTGAGAACGTGGTCTGGAAGAGTGCCGAGCTGGGGACGCGCTCCACCCCGATCGTCATGAACGGCAAGCTCTACACGATCGTTCGCCACAATCCGGGGACGAAGGAAGAGGCCGAGAAAGTCATCTGCGTCGATGCGGCAACCGGTGAGAAGAAGTGGGAAAGCGTCTTCAACGTCTTCACGTCCGATGTGCCCGACACGCGCGTCGGTTGGTCGAGCGTGGTGGGCGATCCCGCGACCGGGCACGTCTTCGCACTCGGCGTCTGCGGCTACTTTCAGTGCCTCGACGGCGAGACCGGCAAGACGATCTGGTCGCACGCG
>JAYTXB010000105.1:0-4481 GCA_043743205.1 Schlesneria sp. | reverse complement strand
GGTGTCTTCACCCAAGTACACTTCGCCCATGCCTCCCTGGCCGAGCTTCCTCACGATCTTGTACTTGCCGATTTGCGTGACGCCCGCATCGGTCGCTCCCGACGGAGCCGTGTCGCCCGACTTTTTCGGCCCTTCGGAGGCCGCTTTTCCTGATCTCTGTTCCATGAGCTTTCCCTGCGATGTTTGAGGAGGTACGACCGTCTGGTCGAGATCCCCGGAACCTAGTTCGGAGATGACGGTCTCTCCCAATGGTGTGTCGGTGGTCGGTTGTTTTTTTGATCCAGACATGATGAGTCTTTCGACGACGGATGACGGCGAATAACAAACAACGACTCGCGCATCACGTCGATGGGAAACAACTCGGTCAAACAACGAAATCAGTCGGCCAGCAATCGCGTGAGTCAAATACCGTGCGTCTGAAGATTCAACCGGCCCCTGTCGCTCGCCATTCACTCGCGTGGATTCGCCCGACGACGGGTTCGGCTCGGCGGCATTATGAGCAGAGCCGTTCTCACAAGTAAACGCTTGTCGTTCCCTAATCATCGAAAGGAGACGTTTCCGACAGAAGTCTGGTGAGCCGGGTGCCGTAAGGCCCCGGGTTCTTTGCCGAAAAGTCCGGGGCCTCACGACACGCGGCTCACCAAACTCCGCCAGTTGTTGATGCGCCGCTCCAAAGGAGTCAAACCATGTCATTTCGATCCGCCCGGCGATTCACGGTGGGCGAGCTCGCCTTACGAGAGCCATCAGTCGGAAGCCGCCTCTTCGGCAGCCGGGACGACAAACTGATGCTTCTGATCGACCAGCACCACATCACCGGGTGCCAGCTTGCGACCACGGCGTGTCTCCAGTTCCCCATTCACCGTGACATAGCCGTCTTGAATTGCCAGCTTGGCCTGGCCGCCACTGCCGACGACTCCCACAAATTTGAGAAACTGATCCAACGTCAGCGGACGCGGAGAGGCGAATGTCACAGGCTGATCCTTGCTGAAAACGAACAGTGAGAACGGGAGATGAGACGGTTGGTTTCAATGCCCTGTCGGTATGACAGACCACGTTTCCAGCGTCTGGTTCCCTCTCCCGCCCGTATTCGGGGGGAGAGGGCTAGGTGAGGGGGATTCTTAGAAAGCCATACGGCGTGTGGGCACTCTCTACGCAGCTGACCTTCAAAAAGATACCCGACCCGACGACGATGCACGTCGCATCGAACAGCCCCAGCACGCGCGGCAGAGTTTGGTGAGCGACTGTGGGCGCGAGGTCTTCGTGCGAGTCATTCATGAAAGTTCCAGTGCGGGACGAGCAGGCTCACCAACAGCCCGCGCACTGTAGCGAGTTCTCCCGCCGCCATGAATCGCACACAGGCGGACATCCAGGGCCATCGCCTGTTTGAATGGAGGGTGCCGTCGAGTCTTCGAGACGCACCGCAACTTCAATGGAATTGGTGCGTCTCGAAGACTCGACGCACCCTACAAGTCTGATGCGGCCGAACGCCAAGGGTAAGCCGACCGGACAAGCGGCGCGAGGAACGATAGACGATCAACGCAGCCGAACAGCCTCGAAAGCCGAAACCCCGCCGCTTGTCCGGGTCGGCTTGACCCGCTTGTTGGGCACTGTCTTCTGTCTTTTGCCTTCTGATTTCTCGGCGGTCTTCATTCGGCACTGGCGACCCAAAGTTGCCGCCAGCGGCACCCAGCGATCACCCAGCGGCGCGAGAAGACTCACCATTTCCGGAAACCGCGCCTCCGCCGCTGGGGTGCAGCGCTGTGTTCGTCGTGTTTCGGGGCATGGGGTGTCGTTTGGGAAGCGATATGAAGGATCGTCCGGATTCCCGTTGCTGTCGCCGCGTTTCTTCAGCGATGCGGTGAACATCATTTCCAAATTCCGTCGCAAGTTCGCGCCGGATCGCTCTGATTTCTTCAGTCGGAGTGGGAATCATTTTCAGCCTCCCAGAGTTGTTCAGGTGTGCAGATCACCGGCGGCTCGAAACCGCTGTCACGACACACGGACGCGATCTTGTTTTGGAGAGTGGGATTCGCGATGTGCTTGAAGTTCCATGTCGCAATGTATTGTACACCATTGGCTGCGGCGATGGCGATGTGAAAAGCGTCACGCGGTTGGGATGCGGGCACCGCACCGTTTGAAACCAACGCCTCCGCCAAATCCTCAACAGCGTCCGAGGTATCGAGAAGCTCAACGCCATGGATCACGACCAGCCGTTCCGTGGCCGCCGTGGGGTCACCGGCGCTGCACTCGTCGATCACCAATTGGGAAGCGAGAAGCCGGTAACGCCGTGCGGCAGTCATCCACCATTGACGAGTCACAGCTTGCCGAGCAGCAGTCATGGGGTCCGGATGTATCCGGCCAGCAATGCTTCCCACGACGGTCGTTTCAATGTAAACGGTATCCATTGCCACATCGTATCATGCCGAACGACCAGCGTCAGCCAATCGGACAAGCGGCGCGAGGAACGAGAGACGATCAACGAAGCCGAACAGCCTCGAAAACCGAAAACCCGCCGCTTGTCCGGGTCGGCTTGACCCGCTTGTTGGGCATGTTCTTCTGTTTTTTGTCTTCGCTGTTTTGCCTGCTGATTCCTCGTCGGTCTTCATTCGGCACTGGCGACCCAAAGCTGCCGCCAGTGGCACCCGGCGATGGTTTGGCAGGTCGCGCCGACTATGGTTGATGGAGACTTTCAGATTCGTGATGTGTGAATGCCTTGCTGTACCTTATACGCTTCAGTCGCCCCATCCGGCGCTTTTGTAAACGGCAACCACCAAGGCGCATACTGGTTTGCCGTGGCATTCGACGCCAATTAACTCAGAACGTATGGAACCGTATGACTGCGCGCGGTTGGCGATCATTGAACGGAGAGTGGCGTCGATCGCTTCCTGAACCTCGGATTTCGTTGCGCCATGCAATTCGACGAATAACCCAAGTCCGGTCATTTCATCTTGGGTCCAGCCCAATCCCGCCCAGGCCGAACTCCCGAGGCGATGCTCGTGATGACGCGCCACCACGACGTAGAGTCGATGGCCGTATTCATCAGGAGGCTGAACAAATCGACGAAGTTCGATGTTGCTGCCGGGCGGGATGACGGAAGATAGGTAAATCAGATTGTAATTGGCAGCGCCCGCTTCGACTAAAGCTGCGTCAAATGCTGCGAGTGCCGTCGGGCCTTCTCCAGTCCCAGAGCTGATGACGATTTGCATGTAACGTCCTTTGAACACTTGCAGGAAATCGGAATCGGAGCATCTTAATTAGGATGCTGACTGGTCCCGGTACGGTGGAGCAGTTAATTCGGTTGCGCCACTGGATTGTCTGGTGAAAGTTCGATGGTAAGGCTCGCGTACCCACATGCCATGGTATAGCGAATGCGCAGACGAATAATTTCACCCAGCTTCACGGTAAGAGGACCGACCGGTATTATAACCGGCATGTTCATGTCCGTGGTTTCCCAGAGGGCAAGCTGCTCAGAGAGAATCGTCTGGGTGCGGAGTTTGACTGCATTCACGTGTCCATTCCGATGAGCACGCACCCTAATCGATTCATCTACTGTTGTGGCGATCTCCTGCCGAAAATCGACATCGCGGTAGAACACCGGGTCGGATAGCGGCTGTCGAACCCGCGCCTGGACACCCGAGTTACGGGCCTGAACGATCAGGGGCATCATGAAGCCGTGAAAATTGAAGTCGTATTCAACGAGTTCAATGCTACACTTGGCTCGCTGTGGCAGCACAGTCGTCTTGGGTCCGATGACTCTATTGCGACGCAGTGCGTTAAGTGCAGGTGCCTGTTGCTCGGCGATGAGTCCCGTATCAAGCATTTCCATGATGACAACGTCTGCCGGCGTCGAGATTGTGAATTCGTGAAGGTCCGCTTCAACGATTTCAATCGTGTCGGCAAAGCCACTTGCTGCGACACTTCGACGGGTCAGAGCGAGCGCTGCCGGATCTACATCGACGGCGAATACCTTCCGCGCGCCTGCTTCGGCAGCGAAAAGCGCGAGGATACCAGAACCTGTACCGGCATCGACCACGACATCACCGGGCTTGACCACGTTCCGTATGGTCGTTCGCAAACCACAAGTTCGCTCATCATCGAGCAAACACTCGTTGATGAACAAGAGGCTGCTAAAGGTGTTTGGGACGACGGCATAGTGCCGAGCGGGTACAGATGTCATTGGCGCTCTCCCGTGGTTTGCTCGACATGGGCAACCGGCGGGGGTGCCGTGGACCGTCCGATCTCGATCAGTGTAATTGCAGCGCAGGCACATGCGATGCCTGCCCATTCCAAAATGCTGAGGCGACCGCCGAAGTACAGCGAGTCAATTCCGACGGCGGCGATAGAATGAACGAGTAGTGCAACAACGACCGCGGCGCTGAATGTGAATCGCTGCCAGGGCCAGCGCCCACTAAGTTGTTGATCCGGTGAGTGTTTGGACGAGGAATTTGTCGTCCCAGCCGCAGTGGCGGCGTTTCATGGCG
>JAYTXB010000104.1:0-6048 GCA_043743205.1 Schlesneria sp. | reverse complement strand
TCGTTTGAGTCGCGACATCGCGTTGGAGCAGACGGTTGAGATTCCCGAATCGCTCCTCGTTTGCGACCGTCTGCGCGAGACCGTTGTGGGGCGAGTCGCCTGCATTCTTCCGGTCCCTCAAGCCGCGAACCAGTTTGATGCGCGGATCGAATACCCCGTCGATCTTGCCGCAGGTGGACTTGGCTCGTTGCTCAATCTGGTTTACGGCAACATCTCACTCAAACGTTGCACACGCCTGCGAGACGTGGCTCTGCCTCAGTCATTGCTCGCGCAGTTTCGCGGCCCCAATCAAGGAGTGCTGGGGCTGCGACGAAAACTCGGTGTGTGGGAACGACCGCTGTTGGCGACGGCTCTCAAGCCACGCGGTTCTTCACCGGAAGAGTTGGCGGCCTGTGCGAGAAAATTCTCCGCAGGTGGCGGCGATGTCGTGAAGGACGATCACAATTTGATCGACAGGCATTTCGATGACTTTCGCCGACGGATTGAACTCTGCCAGCAAGCGGTCCTCGCGGGCAACCAGTCCTCGGGCCGGACCTGCCTCTACTTCCCGAACCTCGCCGCGCCCACGGGCGAATTGGAACGTCGCGCGAAATTCCTGGTCGAATTGGGTGTGCAGGGAGTGTTGGTCGCCCCTCTGATTGTCGGCCTCGATCACGTCCGGCATCTGGCGGAGACGACGCCGCTGATGTTTCTCGCGCACCCGACGTTCTCGGGGGCCTACTTTCACGACGCCAGTCACGGGATCGAGCCGGGCTTGCTGCTGGGCACGTTCTTTCGATTGGCCGGGTGCGATGGCTCGATCTATCCGAATCTTGGTGGACGCTTCACTTTCTCTGCCGACGAATGCCGACAGATTGCGACCCGATCCCTCGAACCACTCGGGGAACTACACCCCGCGTGGCCTGCTCCAGCCGGAGGGATGACCTTCAACAACATCGCTCACATGGCCCAAGAACACGGCGCGGATGCGATGTTTCTGATCGGCGGAGCATTGCTGGCCGACTCGACCGATTTGCAAACCAGTACCGCTCGGTTCCAGTCTCGGATCGCGGAGTTGTTTCCAACCAGCGCTTTGGCTTCCGACGCACGGTCGGAACAGAGGTCACTGCCGAGCTCACTCTCCGACGGCGAATTCCTCTCGGCTTGCGAATTTCCATCTCAGGCACAGCCGCCACGGTTGCTCGAACATCTGCGTCATGCGGGAGGCTTCGCTTGGGAAGGCCGTGCTCCGGTCGTGTACAAGACCAGCACCGCGCTGCCGTTTCGAGATGTCACACGAACGGAACTGATCGGGACAGCGGGTGAGCAAACCGCGTTCGATCTCCGCTACTTCGAGATCGCAGCGGGAGGCCACTCCAGCCTCGAACGTCACGACCACACGCACGTCATCATCGCCGCTCATGGTTCGGGAACGCTGCTAAGTGGAGGAGCGAGCCTCACACTCTCCCCGTTCGATGTCGCCTACGTCCCGCCCCAACAGGTGCATCAACTCCGCAACGAATCGCCCGAACCTTTCGGCTTCTTCTGCATTGTCAACCATGACCGCGACCGCCCACGGGCACCAGTGGCGATCAACCACGTCGAATTGCCGAGTCACTGAAACGCTTAGAATCGGCGCATCAACAACTGTCGGGATGTGGTGAGCCGGGTGCCGTGAGGCCCTAGACTTTTGGCGAAGAACCCGGGGCCTCACGGCACCCGGCTCACCTAGATCATCAAATTATTACCGCCAGTTGTTGATGCGCCGGTCCTTACCGTCACAACCAAGTCCAACGGCTCTGTCGAGTAAGTCGTCAGCGACTTTCTGAAGAGCCGCTGACTCATCCGAAAACATGTCTGCCACAGGATTGCCACGAGTCCCGCGAAATTGTGCTGTCACGGGCGCTCTGGATCGCGGTGCTACGGATTCACGACTGTCCCTCTGTTTCACCAGACCTGTCCCGCTCGAACTTCACTTCACAAATTCAAAAGGATCACTCATGGCTCATCACGCTCCGCGCTTCTTACAAATCGTTGAGGCTGTGCGCGTCAACATTCGCGAATGCACGGTTGCCGACGTGAGTCAGCGGCAAGTGGCTGGCGAACAATTCTTACTGTTCGATGTTCGTGAGGAGAGCGAGTTCGCGGCGGGGCACTTGCCCGGCGCAAAGTCGGTCGGCAAAGGGATCATTGAACGAGACATCGAAGCCTTGGTGCCGGACCCCGATACGGAATTGGTGCTCTATTGTGGGGGCGGCTTTCGATCGGCACTCGCCGCCGACAACCTGCAGAAAATGGGCTACACCCACGTCATCAGCATGGACGGCGGTTTTCGTGGTTGGAAAGAGGCCGGGCTGCAGATCGAAAAATGAGCCGCGCGGATGTCCTCGACGGCGTGCCACTCCAAGTGCCCTACCACCGAATGGCCGAGACGTTGGCTGACGATTCGGCTCGCGGGTACGATGCCCGCCCTCACGTGACTTTCACCATTCGACACGACCTCTGCGGGAGACCCGACCAATGCGACGCACCCTGGGATTGATGCTGGCTTTGACGTTGTTCGTTGGCTGCGATGGAGGCCCCTCGACTCCGAAGACTTCTCCCAAGCCGGGCGGCACAGGCACGACGGGCGGTTCCGCCGAAAAGAAACTTCGCATCGCCGTCATCCCCAAGGGAACGACGCACGTCTTCTGGAAGTCGGTTCACGCGGGGGCCGAGAAGGCGGCGAAGGAACTCGGCAACGTGGAGATCCTCTGGAAGGGACCGCTCCTCGAAAATGATCGCGATGGCCAGGTCAGCGTCGTGCAGGACTTCGTCACGAAAAAAGTGGACGGCATCTGTGTGGCACCGCTCGACAAGCAGGCTCTGGTCGGACCGGTTGGCGAATCGGTCGAGGCCGGAATTCCCGTCGTCATCTTCGACAGCGCTCTTCAAGACGAATCGAAGATCGTCAGCTACGTCGCCACCGACAACTACAAAGGGGGCCAACTCGCGGGTAGGCAAATGGGAGAGGCCCTCGGCGGCAAGGGCGGTGTCATCATGCTCCGCTACAACCAGGGGAGCGAAAGCACCGAGCAGCGCGAAGAGGGCTTCCTCGACACGCTCAAGAAGGACTTCCCCGACATCAAGGTGCTCTCGTCCGATCAGTATGCCGGGACGACACAGGAAGACTCGCTGACCAAGGCCACGGAAGTCCTCAACAAATACAAGGACGAAGTGAGCGGCATCTTCGCCGTCTGCGAGCCGAACGCGGCGGGAGTCCTCGGCGCACTGAAGGAGACCGAACTCGGGACCAAAATAAAATTCATCGCCTTCGACCCTAGCGAAGACCTGATCCGCGCGATGGAAGCGGACACCTGCCACGGCATCGTCCTGCAAGACCCGGTGACGATGGGCTACCAATCAGTCATGGCGATGGTGAAGAAGATTCGCGGTGAGACCATCGAAAAGCGAATCGGCACCGGCGAGTTCCTCGCCACCCCCGAGAACATGAAGACGCCTGAAATGGACAAACTCCTCAGCCCCGAACGGTTCGAGTAATGAAGGACCGCTTGATGCCGATCAACAAGTTCAAGGTATTGTCCCTCTACAGCGGTGCGATGGGCCTCGACATCGGCTTGCATCAGACGGGACGGTTTGAATTGCTGGCATGTGTCGAAAAAGTGCCTGCGTTTTGCCAAACGATGCGCCGGAACCGCGATGCTGGCTTGCTTGGCAACCGCGAGTTTCGGGTCTACGAAGCCGACATGTCGGAATTGGATCCGAAGCAAGTCATGACGGATCTCGGATTGGTGCGCGGTGAACTCGATCTCATCGTTGGTGGCCCGCCTTGCCAGTCGTTCAGTACGACTGGCAAGCGCGGCACGATTCAAGACCCGCGCGGGACTCAACTGTGGCACTTCTTGCGGTTCATCGACGCCATTCAACCGAAGGGGTTCGTGATGGAGAACGTGCGGGGACTGATGTCGGCGGCTCTGCGGCATCGTCCGCTCAGCAAACGCCCCGACAAAGGGGGACCGCCGCTCGACGACGACGAACAACCCGGCTCTGTCATTCAGTCGTTTGTGCGAGACCTGCACGGCGACTACCGCATGGATTGTTTTGAAGTGAACGCCGTGAATTACGGTGCTCCACAACTGCGAGAACGGGCCATCTTCATTGGGAACCGGTTCAACCGTATCGTCGAGTTTCCCGAACCAACTCATGGGCAGGCTGAACCGCAGGAGCACAATCTGTTCAGTGCGATTGAACCTGACAGTGAAACTCTTCAGCCTTATCACACACTGGCCGATGCGTTGGATGGCCTGCAAGAGACACAGCCGGTCGTGCTGGACTTCAGCCCGCGAAAGAAGCGTTACCTGTCGATGATACCGCCCGGCGGAAACTGGCGTTCCCTTCCCGAAGACGTAGCAAAAGAGTCGATGGGCAAAGCCTTCGTTGCCAAAGGGGGACGATCCGGCTGGTGGCGTCGGCTGACAATGGATCTTCCATGCCCGACCGTTGTGACGATGCCGAATCATGCCAGTACGTCACTCTGCCACCCCACGGAGACACGAGCCTTGTCTCTGCGTGAATGTGCTCGCATTCAAGAGTTCCCCGATGACTGGCAGTTCTGCGGCAAGACGCAGGAGCAATACACGCAGGTCGGCAACGCCGTACCGGTTCGTCTGGGCCGCATCTGCGGTGAGACCGCCGCGCGATTGCTCGATCAACTCGACGAGACCAATCTGGAACGATGCTCGTCAGATCAGCCGCTTTGCCGCGTCGTCTATGTCAAATCGCATGTCCGTACGCGTCAGTGGTTCAAGCAGGGCCGAACGTTCCTCTGGCAAGACGGTCATGACAACGACGATGTGAAATACGGGCTGGCAAAAACTGCCCGCAAAGTTCGCAATCTGAAAAAGGACGGCTGATGGCTCGAGGACATGTCGGCCTTCCCTCGGCAACGCCGTTGGTAGTCTCCAAAACGGTTCTCCTTGAATCTCTGCGCAGTCTGGATGCGGATCGCAGTGCCGTCGAGCGAGTGCTGGTTATGGAAACAGATTTTCGCAGGAGGATCACCAGCCATGTTGAGTCTCTACCGCTAAGGGATGCCCTGTTCTCAAGGTTCAATACCAACCCGTTTGTCCTGCTCTTTCACACGCTCAACAAGAGCTACAAGCATGTTCATCAAATCGAGGATGACATTCTGCCCGCGAAGATTTTCTCCTCAATGGAGACCTCCGCAGGTCGCATGGTCGAAACGGTTGTCCTGCCAGTCTATGGCTGGGAAGCGGTTCCCAGCGAAATGCACTCGTCAGAGTCTGTCATTGATGGCCGTCAAAAGTGTCCTGACGAACTTCGGCTTGCCACTCTGAAGAGCGGACCACGCTGTCTCAATGATGAAATGAGTGAGAACATTGCCGACGCGATCATTTCCAATGTTGTCGCTTGGGCGAAGAAAGCCGGTGTGAAGAAAGTTGACTTCACCTACGGTGTGCTCTACGGAACGAAGAAACAGTCGAACAAGAAGGACTGGCACATCCTGCGAAACATTTCTGAGAAGCTGCCTGCTCACGCTCTGACCGTACCTCCGCGAGATCGTTGGGACTGCGCCTTCACACTGGACGGCATCTCGGTCAACGTCACGATCCGAGTCGGCATTGACCTTTGGAACCACTTCTCCGATCAACAGACCACCTTTCTCGAAATGGCCTGTGCATTGATTAGAGCTTGTGTCCTGCCAACGGACGCGATGTCCGAATCGCAGAAGTACACCATCGCCGATCTTGGCGAGATCATCGCTCTCGATATTGTCCCCTCACAATTCAATGTGAGCGTTCTTCAGCGCAGCCAATTGGAGTGGCTGTTTTTCTTTGCCCGTCACTTTTGCGATCATCTGGCAAACGCCTGACCGTGAATGTGATTGCATCTGACTCTTGCAAGGCCATCATGCCCGATCTCCTCACTATGACCGGTATCTCAAAACGTTTTGGGGCGACTCAGGCGTTGGCGGAGGTTTCGTTGAGTGTTCCTGCGGGGCGAGTCCTCGCGTTGATTGGGGAGAACGGGGCGGGGAAGAGTACGTTG
>JAYTXB010000103.1:0-11416 GCA_043743205.1 Schlesneria sp. | reverse complement strand
TCCGGTTCTTCAACCCAAGAACCGGAGGAGTCACGTCCACCGCTCAGAAAGACTCAGTTGGGGCCGCGCAAGGTATCGCATCGAGAGTAAGTCAGGCTGAATCAGAAACGCCACTCCGGCGGAAGCCAAGGCGGTACTGCGGTCCCGCAACTCCAAGGCGCGCTCACCCCATCCACTCACAAGCCGAGGGCATCGGCCATGGTGTAGAGGCCGGGGGCTTGAGCGGCGAGGAACTTGGCGGCGGTCAGTGCTCCCGCCGCGTAGCTGTCTCGCGACTGGCCGCGCACGGTGACTTCGAGCGTTTCGCCGAGCAGCCCAAACACGATCGTATGTTCACCGACGTTGTCGCCGACACGCAGCGCGTGGTAGCCAATCTCGTTGCGCGGCCGCTGTCCGGTGCGACCTTCGCGGCCGTGAACTTGTCGGTCTTGCCCCATTTCGCGTGCGACGATCTCACCAAACTTCAGGGCCGTTCCGCTGGGAGCGTCCTCTTTGTAGCGGTGATGCCGCTCGATGATCTCGACATCGACGCCGCTCGAATGATCTTTGAGAGCCTGTCCGGCGTCAGCCACCAATTTCATGGCGATGTTCACGGCGAGGCTCATGCTGGGAGCCATCAGGATCGGCGTCGTTTGCGCGGCTTCTGCCACGAGCGACTTCTGCTCTGCGGACAGTCCGGTCGTGGCGACAACCAGGGGAATCGCCCGCGCCGCACATTGCTTCAAAATGGTCATGCAGCCGTCGGGCGTGGAGAAATCGATGATGACATCGACGTGTTCGCCGATCTCAGCCACGACCGGGACATGCAGTGTTCCGACACCTGCCAACTCACCGGCATCGTGCCCGAGTTTGCTCGAACCCGCCCACTCGTAGGCCGCCACGACTTTCAAGGCGTCATCCGGTGCAGCGAGTGCGACCACACGCTGCCCCATCCGTCCCGCCGCACCATTCACACCCAACTTCAATTTGTCTGCCATCGGTCAATTCTCGTTTTCATAAGGAGTAAATCAACCCGCAGCAGCGACTCCGCCGCGAGCGAATTGTTTGAGAGACATCATGCCGACAAACGGATCGGCAGCACAGTGCGCCGATCCGAGGTCGCTTCGACATGGCGAGCCGATGCTTCAACAAGGTAGCCCTGTCGCTCCGCGACGGGGAGCGTGAACGCAGAACGGACTGCGGATGACGGGCGAAGTCGATTCGTCATGGAACGCTGACTCTGCGACGCGCTTCCTGTCGCGGAGCGACAGGGCTACCTTGCCGAGCAGCGTTCGTCACTTGCCACTCTGTCGGACGAGTATCAACAAACGACGGCACCCGCTGCTGTCTCACAACGGCACCCGCGCTTGCTTCATGGCGACATCCAGCGGGCCATGGAGATCGGTAATCGGAGACTCGCGGCGCGAGTCGGCGTCGAGCATTCGGACCAGCACCTCTTGAGTCGGGCAGGGCATCTCGATCCCTGCGTCGCGGAAGCGGGCGTGGATGGCCGCGTGCAGGTCGTGACTGGCTTTCGAGCGATCCTTCATCGTCGCCAAGAAACCACGCAACACGAAGAGCAAGCCGTTGCTACCGATCTCTTCCAGCGCGGCGCTCGGGGCGGGTTCCTTCAGCAGCAGCGGATGCTTGTTCGCCAGATCCAGTAATAGTTCACGCACGTGTTGTGGATCGTTGCCAGGCCCGACGTGAATTTTGATTGCCAACCGATTCACGCTGTCACTCAGTGTCCAATTGAGCAGGTTGCCAGTGATGAACGACTTGTTGGGGACGATCAGTTCGCGGCGGTCGCCGTCAATGATCGTCGTCGCGCGGAACCGGATGCGTGAGACGGTTCCCGTCGTGTCGCCGACCGTGATGACATCTCCCACGCGCATCGGCCGCTCGAACAGCAGGATGATCCCCGAGACGAAGTTCGCAAAAATCTCCTGCAAGCCAAACCCGAGTCCGACCGACGCCGCCGCGACCAGCCACTGCACACTGTTCCAGCCGACTCCAATTTGAGCGAACGCCAGACAAACTCCGGCCATGAAAATCGCGTACCTCACCAGGCACGTCGTGGCGAAGCGGAACCCCGCATCGACCGACAAGTGTTCGAGCAAAATCACCTCCACCAGCCCAGGGATATTGCGACCGGCCACCATCGCGATCCCCATCATCAACAACGCCAGACCGAGGTTCGCAGCCGTGACCGGTTTGGGACGCTTCACAACCTGGACGACCGCTTGATCGTTGGCGTCTTTCCCCGCGACGACCTCTTCCACCGTAGTTTGCCACAACGGGACTCGGTCCAAAATATTGAGTGCCGGTGTCACGTCGGCCCACACGAACCACAGTCCCACCACCGCGACCGTGAGCAGCCCCGTATCGAGCAGGCTGCGGATCTGAGTCACGATCTGCGTGAGGTTCATCCGGAAGTCGGGCCAGCGCCATTGAGGGAACAAGAACGGAGTGTTTCCGCCGGTCTCGGGTTGCTTACCTGCTTCAGCGATCGCCTGCAACTCTTCTGCTTGCAAGACCGCCATGCGACGCCGCTCGAGTGTGATCCAACGCAACACGCTGGCTCGCAACAGCAGCAGTCCCACCCCCAACCACGCACTCGCTTGGAGTCGCCACGTCAACTGCAGGGCCGTGTAAAAGTAGCCTGTCCAACTCAAGAGCAGCAGTCCGATCGGCAGCGTCACACCCAACACGCCGCCGATGTGCGCGAGACGACGGAGCCAGACATCGGCCTCATTCTGCGTGTCATCCGCGCGACGAGCCGCCTGTAATTCTTGAGGATTCGTTGATCGCACCGGTTGCGCTGCGCGCGGACTGCGCGGGAACGCGCACTGACAGAAAAGGGCTAACAACACGGCGAACGTGAGGTACGCGAGTCGCCCCAACGAATCCAGTCGCTGTTCGTCCGAGGTCGCTTCGATCATCGCGACCAGCCCGATCAAGACGGCACCCGCAGGCAAGAACCAGCGCAGATGACGACGCAGCCGCAACACGACAGTCGGCGACCAATCGAAGTGCTGCTCGGCGAGTCCTCCGCGCGAGACTATCAGCCGTAGCAGTTCGAGCGGCACGGTAAACGTCGCCGCACGGAGCAACCCCAGCGCGACGGCATGCACAAACTTGGAAGCCGACGCGCTGTGATCGAGTCTCCAGCCAACGAACGCCATCGACGCCGGAACGATTGCCGCCAGGAGCAAAGTGAGTGCGATGGCCTGCAACGTCGGAAGCAACTCGCGACAGCTCACATCGACGGCGGTTGCCCCCAAGGCTCGCAATCGGCTTCGCAAGGTCCAACGCAAGCCGACGCAGAACAGCAGCGCCACGAAGGCCAACGAGTACGGCAGCGGCTCGCGTTGAATGTCGCCGCGCAGGGCATCGACCACTTTCAACCAGTTCGCGCGATCGACCAACCACGCCACGTGAGTCACCGCGCGCGCGCCGTGCGGACTGCTGAAGACCGTCCCTGTCCGAATCCAAAGCACCCGCTCGTCGATGTAATCGGCATAGTCGCGCGTCGCATCACGCAGTTTTCGCTCGTCGATATCCAGCGTCACGAGTCGCTCGAATTGCTTGCGACTGTCGTCGTTGAGTTGTCCCAACAGCGTGCGGCGTTGTTCGAGCAACGGCTGAACTTCATCGGTCAGAACGCGGAGCGCGGCCGCTGTTCGCGTTCCATTCATCCCCCCCTTCCCTGCCACTGTCCCTGACTCCGTGGCCGCGTCACCACTCGTCAGTTCCAGCGCCGTGCGAGTTGCCGCCGTATCGAGATCACGTAACGACGCCAAGTCTGCCTCAAGCTGGAACATGCGCATCCGCGTTTGACGGACGGTCTCGCCGCGTTGAGCCAACCGCGCGTGCAAGCCACGCGTGTCGCCGAGCTTGGCCCGCTGCTGTCGCAACAGCATCCCGATCGACTCGGTCAATCCGACCGCCTTCACCATTTCTTGCGTCTGATCGAACTCCGCTTGAAGTTCGGTGAGCGACTCACCGGTCGTGTCGATGCGATGGCTGGTCTCCTTCAAGGCCGCCGCCACGTCGCGGCTTTCTTTCGCCAGCAGGAGATTCAGCGCGGCGACCGGCTTGACCTGCGATGAGGTCCGCGTGACAGCTAACTCGGCCCGCGTGACGCGCAGATCCGCTTCGTTGCCACGCCGCTCATCGACGGCCGTTTGCAACACTTGCACCTCACCATTGACGAGCGCCAACTCGCGTTCGGCGAGATCGCGCAGTGTCCGCAGCAGGTCTGTCGCATCATCGGATTCACACCAAGCCTGCTCGGCCAGCAAAGCGGCTCGTTCCTCGATCGCACGCATCCGCCGAGTCAGCAGCAACGACTGCCGCGCGTGCGTCACCTCACGCGATTCGTCAGGCGGCGCGACGGTTTCCAGTTCCTCTTCAATCGTGGCCACGCGTTCTTCGACCTCAGCCAAGTCCCGCGCGATCTCTTCCAGCCGAGGCATCTGCGCCCCCAACTCCTTGTCGATCGCCGTCGCACGCGGCTGCAAACCTTTCTCCGGATCGTCGACCACCTTGCGACGCTCTTCCAACATCCGTTCGAGCTTCTCGACATCATCGCCCGCTGCTGCGGAAGCTTCCGCTACGGTCAGGGTCGTTCGCTCGGGCATCGCCGCCAATCGCACTTTGGCCTGACGCAGCTTCTCTCCGACCGAGTTCAATCGCTCCGCGAACAGCTTCGATTTCGCCGCCTCTTCGCCCGCGATCTCGATTCGCTCGATGGCCGACTGATAGAGTTCGACAACTTGCTGTTTGACGGCCGGTTCGAGTTCCCCATCCGACTGCGCCCGCTTGAGCCGCGTCTGTAACTCGATCAACGTCGGACCCGATCCCGCCGGACCTGCTGGCTGCGCACAGAGACTCGAGCTGAAGACCATCGCCGCCAGGCTCATCAGCAGACCCGAGATCAAGCGACCTCCGGACCATTCAGACCTCACGCTCAATCGCCACGCGGAACTCCATCGTCGTATTGCTCGCATCGTCGCATCCCTGCCTGTCAAAAAACGGATGTCTCACCCGTTATTCCGCTCCCTCAAACCCCGCGCTGTGAAGCGAAAAAGTGTCGCTCCGACCCGCGCGAGATATGGCAGAATCCGCCGAAGTGGTCAACACGGCCCTGCCCGTGTTGCTCAGCAAGGATTTTGGGATGCCACGCGCGGCTTGACGTGATGTCTCTGTGGCCCGAGAGCCAGTCCTGATCATTGTCCGAAGTGCCAAGCTGGGCTGCGTTCGATTTTGCTTGTCGCCAATTGCTCGCACGGTGTACTGAAGTTTTGTAAGGTTCGCTCCATCATGGATGAGGGATTTCGCGTTTGATCGTATCGCGTTCTATCGCGGCGTTCGTTGCAGACGAGTTTCCCATAGCGAGGGAGAAGACCTGATGGCTGCTGTGGCGTTGGAGCGATTTTCGATGCACTTGGTTGATAGTGGTGTGATGACTGAGGCCGACCTTCAGGATTACGTGCGAAAGTTGTCTGCCGAGGCGATGCCGACAGATGGCGAGCAGTTGGCCAAGCGGCTGGTGCGCGACAAGAAGATCAGCGCGTATCAGGCTCAGGTGGTCTATTCGGGCAAGGGGAAGTCGCTGACGATGGGCAGCTACTTTGTCCTCGACAAGCTCGGCCAGGGCGGAATGGGGATGGTGCTGAAGGGTGAGCACCGGATGATGAAGCGGCTGGTGGCGATCAAGGTGCTGTCGCCCGCCGTGACGAAGACGAAGGAGTCTCAGCAACGGTTTCAACGCGAAGTGGAAGCGGCCGCGCGGCTGACTCATCCCAACATCGTGGGAGCATTCGACGCCGGGCTGGAGAACGGGTCACCGTTCCTCGTGATGGAATACGTCCCCGGCGACGATCTGTCGTCGGTCGTGAAGAAGAAGGGTCCGCTGCCGATCGATCAGGCGATCGACTGCATCATTCAGGCGGCGCGCGGGTTGGAGTTCGCTCACAAGCAGGGCGTGATTCACCGCGATATCAAACCGGCCAACCTGCTGCTCGACACATCGGGCGTGGTCAAGATTCTGGATATGGGTCTGGCGCGGATCGAAGCTGCTGACGTGGCGACTCAAGCCGATCTGACCGGGACCGGCGCAGTGATGGGGACCGTGGACTACATGGCTCCCGAACAAGCGCTGAGTACCAAGCACGCCGATGCGAAGTCCGACATCTACAGTCTGGGGATTTCGCTGTGGTTCCTGTTGACGGCGAAGGCAACTTACGAGGGAGACTCGTTGATGGCGCGGTTGCTCGCCCATCGCGATCAGCCGATCCCGTCGTTGCGTGCGGCGTGCGACGGGGTCTCGGAGCAGTTGGAGGCGGTCTTCCGACGCATGGTCGCGAAGAAGCCCGCCGAGCGATACCAGACGGCAACCGAAGTGATCGCCGATCTCCAAGCCTGTCGTACCGGAGGCACCGTGTCGGCGATGGTAGTTGTCGAAGAAGAGGCCTCCTCGGACGATGACTTCCAATCGTTCCTGAAGGGAATGGCTGAGACCACGATGACTCCTGCCGCCGTGAAATCGAAGGCGTCGTTGACGGGGACTCGAACGCTGGCCAAGCCGGTGCTGACTGACTTTGAAGAGACGACGCCGCGTCTGAACTCAAGCAACACACTGCAGCGTCGCCCAAAAGGGAAAGTGAAGCCGCCCCCCCCACCGCTGTGGCGAGACCGCCGCGTACAGATCGGTGGTGGAGCGGCCGCCGTGCTGTTGTTGCTGGCGGTGGTCATGCTGTTCCAAACGCCGAACGGCACGCTGCGGGTTGAGATACTCGACCCCGAGGTTGAGGTGAAGGTGCAGGGGACTACGGTGACGTTGAAGGAAGCCGACAAGGAACCGGTCTCGCTGAAGGCGGGTGAGAAAAAACTGCTCGTCACGCGCGGCGACCTGTCGTTCGAGACCGCGTCGTTCACGCTGAAAAAAGGGACGGAGACGAAGGTCAAGGTCGATCTCGTCGAGGAAACGCTGATCGCCACCAGCGGCGGCAAAGTCCTCGGTGAGAAGTCGGTCGGACGGAAGTCGATCACGACCTCAACGACCGGTGCAAAAAAACGTGGCTCGAAAGGAGGCGACTCCACCTCGGGCGGCGTGACGATGGATGCCGTGTCACTCGGCAAACCGGGACAGTTCTCGTTGAAGTTCGCTCCAAACGATTACGTCGAAATGCCGCCTCAACCGAATCCAAGCTCGACAGAGTGTACCTGCGAATTGTGGTGTACTACGAACGGATCACCGCATGGCGGCGCAGCGTGTTTCCTGTGGAAAAGTTCGCATGGCGGCCTGGCGATTACCATGGACGACACCTTCAATTTTTACACCTTTCACAGCCAGGCCATCAGTCCGCCGCTCTACAAGCAGAACCAACGAATTCATCTGGCAGGCGTGAACGACACCAAACGCCGCCTGCTGTATCTCAATGGCAAGCTGATTGCGACTTCCCCTGATGCTGGGATACCTGCTCCAGGAACAGATCTGCAACCGACGTTCATCGGGAAAGGCCACTTTGACGGTTGGATGGATGCGGTTCACATCTCGCGCGTGGCACGTTACTCGGCGGAATTCACGCCACCCACCACGTTCACGCCCGACAAGGACACGGTCGCCCTGTATCGGTTTGACGAGGGACAGGGCGACGTGCTGAAGGACTCGTCCGGAAACAACCATCACGGCAAAATCATCGGTGCCAAATGGGTCAAGAACGACGGACGACCCGGCGTCACGACGACGGCACCCGGCGGCAAGCCCATCGATCTGTTGCCGCTGGTCAATCTGAACCAGGACTTGCTCGAAGGGGACTGGTCGAAAGAGGATACCGCGTTTGTCAGTCGCAAGTCCGCAACCAACAGTGTGCTGCGACTACCCGTGGAGCCGGGCGACGAGTACACCCTGAGCGCGGCCTTTGAATCGGAGCGCGCCAACGTGTCGTTCGTCCTGCCGTTTGAGGGGAATGGACTGGAGGTCTTTCTGTCCGGCGGGCGAGTCGAGCTGTGTGTCGATCAACTCAACTCACCGACGAATCCGCGCGGAACTCTCCCGGCACCGGTCTATGACGGGCGTCGCCACGATGTGCTATTGGAGGTCACGCGCCCCACGAGCAATGAGGTCAACTTGGCCCTGTCCGTGGACGGAAAGAACGCGTTCGCATGGAAGGGGACGCGCGAACAGTTGAGGAACATCAAGGGACGCTACAACCACCAGCCGTGTCTGCTCGCAGGCGCCTTCCTCCCAACGAGCAACACGTTCGTGCGATTGCTCGAAGTCCGCCTGACGACGGCGCGAACGACGGGTGAGGTGATCGACGTTCTGGCTCGTGTTGACCTGGCCCGAGACACCTTCAAACACGCCACCTGCGGTGAGTGGACGCGCGAAGGGAGTGCCCTGATCAGCCCGGGCGGCGGGAAGTCCGGACGGCTCGTGCTCCCCTTTGCACCTCCACCGGAATACGAATTGACCGCTGTGGTTGAGCGAATCGCGGGATCAGACGGAGTCATGTTCGGGGTGGTGGTCGATGGCCATCATGCTTCTGTCTGTTTCGACACAAACATTCCACATGTTTCCGGTATCAGTTTGATTGATGGCAAACGCCACCCCGAAAATGAATCGAAGTTTGCAGAAGCGGTGCTGAATGACTTTCAAATTCACACGATTCAAATCACGGTCGGCAAACGCTCGATCCGAGCGAAGGTGGACGACCGAGACGTGATTCGTTGGGAAGAGGATCCCAAACGCCTGGCATGTCCCGAAGTGACTGACAAAGCACAGAACGTCTGGTTCGGAGCGGCCTATCACCAGTTCAAATTCCACAAGCTGGAACTGCGACCGCTGAGTTCGTCACCGATCACGACACCGGCTGGTAACGCAGCTGCGGCGAACGCCGTCTATCTCGACGACCTGAAGGAGAAGTCGTTTGTCGGCACCGGACAGCTTGGCAAGCACGGTGCTGATATCGACCCCGATCGGCCTAAACGATCACTCGGCGGAGTGGTTCCGGCGCACGGGCTGACGATGCACCCGCAACACAAGCCACCACTCACAGCGGTGGCGGTCTATGACTTGTCAGGCAAGTACACCCGCTTCGACGGAATCGTGGCCCGTCCCGACGGGACGATTCGAGGCAATCAAACGTTCGTTCATCTTGTGGGTGATGGTAAGTTGCTCTGGAAATCTCCCGTACTGAATATGCCTAGCCCACAGGCGTCGTTCGATATTGATGTCACCGGTGTTCAGGAATTGACGCTCAAGGTCGAGGCGATCAATAACGCCAGCGAGGCACACATCCTGTGGGTCGATCCACGGCTGACACTCGCCGTCGCCCCCGCATCCCGCGCTGGAGGACAGGCCCCACCACCAGCCAAGGCACCGTTCGGCGCGAAGCAAGCTCGCGCGCATCAAGAGGCGTGGGCGAAGCATCTCGGCACGACAGTCGAGTCTGCAAACTCCATCAGCATGAAGCTGGTCGTCATCCCGCCGGGTGAGTTCGTGATGGGATGCAGCGTCGCCGAGCATGAGGAATTGGCGAAGACTCAGCCAGAGGGAGCGAAGTTTCCGTCGGTGTTTGTCGTCGAACGACCGCGGCATCGAGTTCGGATCACCCGACCGTTCGCTGTCGGCAAGTACGAGGTGACGATTGGCGAGTTCAAGCAGTTCATTGATGCCACCAAGTATGTGACGGAAGCCGAACGTCTCGTGGATGGCAAAACGGCACCTGCGAAACAACAGACTTGGAAGGACGGGCCGAGTGCTCCCGGTACGGATCGGCATCCCGTCGCCTGCGTGACGTGGCACGATGCAATCGCGTTTTGTGAGTGGCTGTCGAAGAAGGAGGGCGTGAGCTACACGCTGCCAACAGAAGCTCAGGCCGAATACGTCTGCCGAGCCGGATTGCAGGATATCTGGGCCGGTGATGAATCCACTCTGTCTGAGCGAGCCTGGTTCCGCACCTCTGCACCGCGCGAGGTAGGTCTCAAGTTGGCCAACCCGTTTGGCCTGCATGATGTCCAGGGAAACGTCAACGAATGGTGCCTCGACGGAATGAGTTCTTATTCCAAAGACGATGCGATCGACCCCGTAGTCTCTTCAACCGGGGAGCACCGTATCGTTCGAGGCGGCAGTTCCAGAGACGGCGCGGCTCACATGGTCCGCCCTGGCAAGCGAGGTTGGATCAAACCATCCCAGATCGCCGATGATCTCGGCTTCCGCGTCATACGAGTGTTGGAACCGGCATCAGTGGCTAAGGTCAACGCGCCCTCAACAAATGTCGAACCGACGCAGTCGATCACAAATCGGCTCACCTCACCCGATTTCGAATGGACCAAGCCGGAGAACATTGGTCCCGACGTGAACGGCTCTGGATTTGATGAGCATCCCGAACTGACGCCCGATGGTTTGAAGTTGTGGTTCTCAGGGGGAGGCGAACTGTGGTTCAGTTCCCGCAACTCGCTCAATGCTCCGTTCGGCAAGCGGATCAACGCGGGGAGCCAGATCAACGACGGAGGAAGCTGGGATTCGGAGCCGACACTGTCGGCGGATCGCCTGACACTGGTGTTCTGTTCGGATCGTGGGCCGAACAAAAAAGACCAGAATCTGTGGATGAGTGTCCGATCCCAGGCAAACGGTGTTTTTGACAAGCCCGTTAAATTGGGCGACGAGATCAACACGCCAGCTTGGGAGAACTGCCCTGCCCTTTCGGCCGACGGACTGGCGCTGATCTTCTCGTCAACAAGACCCGGTAGCTTGGGAGACCTCGATCTGTGGCAGGCGACTCGCACCAGCACGTCGGCGGAATTCGGAAACGTCACGAACCTCGGTCCGACGATCAACAGTCCGTCCCGAGACAGCGGCGCTCACGTCTCGTCCGACGGACTCGTGCTGTTGTTCGAGTCATCGCGCGTAGGTGGCGCAGGGAAGAACGATCTGTATCTCTGCACCCGCGCCACCAAGGATGCTCCGTTCGGCAAACCCGTGTCGCTCGGCTCGACGGTCAACACGACCGATTCCGAACAAGGCCCCTGTCTGTCGAGTGACGGCCAGACCTTGATGTTCTACTCGGATCGCCCCGGCGGTCAGGGCGAGGCCGATCTCTGGATGTCCCGCCGCGTGCCGGTGTCGAAGTAGCAGAACGCCGGTGCGCGGCCTGCTCATTTCGGCGATGTCCGCCTTGTGACGCAGCCAAAATGCGACACGGCCTCCTCTCTGTTCGGAAGCCATCGAGCGACGGTTGCCGGATTCGTCGGCATGGTTTCCAATCCCTACCACACGGCTGTCGCTCGCATCGGTATTCATCGTCCATAGCCGGTCCTCGTTGGTGTTCAGGCACCTCGTCGAATCGCCCGTCGGCAACTTTCTAAGGCTCCTTCACATGCCCACGACCGTCAATGGAGTTGGAACGCACTACTACGGCAAGCGCGA
>JAYTXB010000102.1:0-3140 GCA_043743205.1 Schlesneria sp. | reverse complement strand
CTCCGCAGGAAAGTTTACTGATGCAATCCGTCCAACTGATCGAGCGACTCATTAACCTCGTTGATCCGAGCGGCAACGTGTTTCTCAACATGACTGGCGACGAGGCTCTCGCGCGTGTCGCTTCCGGCGATCCGGCTCAAGTTCGAGGGATCGACGGGCAGTTTGCGTTGATTCACAAGACGGGCAAGATCGTGCGGATGGCTCGTTCGATCGGGAGGCCGCTCCGTTACTTCATCGCCAAGCAACATGCGGGGCCCGTGTTGGTGATCGCCGAGCGGATTGATGCCATTCGCGATTGGTTGAGGACGGAAGGACTCGACGGCCAGTTCCATCCGAGCTACACGCGGATGGTGCCCGCCCATCATCTGACGGAACTCGCGCTGCTCGGTTGTCCCGACCCGAGTCCCACCTACACGCGGTTCTTCGATCCGCAACGCGATCGGCTCGGTACGAACCTCGATGAGATCGGGGCCTTGTACATCGGGGCACTCGCGAACGAACTCAACCTCTGGCTCGATCACGTCGGCCCACGTGAGCCGATTGGTGTGCTCTTCTCGGGCGGCATTGATAGTGGTGCGGTGTTGTTGACGCTCTATCACCTGTTGCTCCAGCGGGGCGAGGCTCCTCAGCGGCTGAAGGCGTTCACGCTCGATGTGGCCGGGGAGTCTAATGTTGGACAACGCACCGACTCTGCGGCTCCGCAGGAGCGTCGCCCTCCCACGGGGAACAAGCGTGGTGGGGAGGACGCTCGTCAGGCGCAGCGGTTCCTGGATGAACTCGATCTCGGCTACTTGCTCGAACGGATTGAAGTCCCGTCGAGCGCGGTGTCGGTCGATGACGCGATTCGTGTCCTCGAAGACTACAAGCCACTCGATGTGCAATCGGCGGCGATGGCCCTCGCGCTGTGTCGTGGTATTCGCGAGCGGTATCCCGATTGGAAGCTGCTCGTGGATGGAGACGGCGGCGATGAGAACCTCAAGGACTACCCGATCCACGAGAATCACGAACTGACGATCCGCAGCGTCCTCAACAACCAGATGCTCTATCAGGAGGGCTGGGGCGTTCACGCGATTAAGCATTCGCTGACTTACTCGGGAGGGCAGAGCCGGGGCCACGTTCGGTCATCGGCTCCCGTCACCGCGTGTGGCTTCCACGGCTTCAGCCCGTTCGCGTTGCCCAACGTGATCGAAGTCGCCGAGGGCATCCCCTTCATCGAGCTAACCGATTGGAACGAGGACCGCCTCTACGCGCTGAAGGGCGAGATCGTGCGGCGCGGAGTCCAGGCCGTGACCGGCCTCACGATGCCCACCTTCGAGAAACGCCGCTTCCAGCGCGGAGCCGTCGGCGACGAGACGTTTGCCAGTGTCTTCCCCACCGACCCGCTGGAGTATCGCCGCCGGTTCCTGATGCTGTTCGCCTGACATTTGGAGTGCGGCAATTCATCGCCGCTTTCTCTTCTCGTTCCCAAGCTCCAGCTTGGGAACGCACGCTGCCAAGCTCCCGCGTGGCGAATCGCAGAGGAAGCTGGAGCTTCCAAAACGGGCGTTCCCAAGCTGGAGCTTGGGAACGAGAGATGAATCGCCACAGCACTCCCAAAATGATCACCGACGCCGACATCCTCGCCGCCCGTCCGCCAAAGCAGCGGCTTGATCCGTGGCAGCCTTACGCGTTTCTCGTTGAGCCGGAGCGAACGGCCTCGGGCGTGATCAAAGATGTCGCGACGATCTTCCTCACGAACAAGGAGTGCCCGTTTCGCTGCACGATGTGCGACCTGTGGAAGTACACGCTCGATGAGCGAGTCCCCGTCGGAGCGATCCCCGCGCAGATCGACCACGCTCTCGAACGGCTCCCCGCTGCGAAGCACATCAAACTCTACAACGCGGGCAACTTCTTCGATCCGCAGGCGATCCCGCCAGAGGACCATGTGGCCATCGCCGCGCGAGTCCGTCACTTCGAGACCATCATCGTCGAGAACCATCCACGTCTGACCGACGAGCGCTGCGTGAGGTTTCGCGATCTGCTGAAGACTCGACTCGAAGTCGCCCTCGGTTTGGAGACGATTCACCCCGACATTCTGCCACGCCTCAACAAACGCATGACGGTCGAAGACTTCAACCGCGCTACGATGTTCCTGCGACAACACGACATCGACGTGAGAACCTTCCTGCTGCTCAAGCCTCCTGGACTGAACGAGCGCGACGGAGTCGATTGGTGCGTGAAGTCGATGCAGCACGCCTTCAATGCCGGTGCAAGCGTGTGCAGTCTCATCCCGACGCGAGCAGGGAACGGATTCATGGACCAACTGCAATCGTCGGGGCAATTCGCTCCTCCCACGATCCGCAGCATGGAAGAGGGACTCGAACGCGGGATCGAACTCGGCGCGGGCCGAGTCTTCATGGACCTGTGGAATGTCGAACGCTTCTTCGATTGCTCCGGCTGTGGTCCCGCGCGAGCCGAACGGATTCGAAGAATGAACCTCTCTCAACAAATCGAGCCGCGCGTGGAATGCTCGCGCCATCCTACGGGGTCGCGTTGGGACGAACGGACAGGAACGTCATGATCGAAATCAACGCGGACATTGCCATCATCGGAGCGGGATTTAGCGGGAGCTTGATCGCGCTGTTGCTCAAGCAGATCGGTCTCAAGCCCGTGCTGATCGACCGAGGCACACATCCGCGCTTTGCCATCGGCGAGTCCTCGACTCCGTTGGCAAATCTGATTTTGGAAGACCTCGCGCGGCGCTATGACTTGCCCCGATTGGCTCCGTTGGCAAACTACGCACAGTGGAAGCAGACGTATCCCGACATCGTGTGCGGATTGAAGCGAGGCTTCAGCTACTTCCACCACACACTGGGCGAAGACTTCCGACCTCGAGCCGACCGCGCGAATGAACTGCTCGTCGCGGCGAGTGCCTCGAACGATGATGCCGACACGCACTGGTTGAGGTCCGACTTTGACATGTTCCTCGCCAACGAAGTTAGCGCGGCGGGTATTCCGTACTTCGATGGCACGTCGATCGACGAACTGCTACCACGCGGTGACGGATGGGAACTGAGGGGACGGCGCATTGAGTCCCCTCAGTTCCCAGGCGAGCCGGGTGCCGTAAGGCCCCGGGTTGATCCATAGGAACCCGGGGCCTT
>JAYTXB010000101.1:0-2604 GCA_043743205.1 Schlesneria sp. | reverse complement strand
GCGGAAGTGGTCGGTCAGTTCGCGATGGACCTCGGGGAGGAGTGGCACGTTTCCAGCTCCCAAATCATCGGTCGGTTCATAGAAGCCGCGTCCCATCATCCGTGCCCAGACCCGATTGACGTAAGCCTTCGCGAACCACGGATTGTCCACGGCGGTGACGACGGCGGCGAGTTCGCGGCGGCGTTCGAGATCGCTCTTGCCGGTCTCCGACTTCTGTCCCGTGAAGAAGGTCGGCGTCATCAGAATTCCCTTCTTGGTCGGGTCCGCGACGTTGGGCATCTCGTACTCGCCCTTCCCTTTGTCCTTCACTTCGATCTCGCCGCTGTCGTTCCACGGCATCTTGGCCGACGCACGAACAAAGTACGCGGCCAGCTCATGAAACTGCTGCCGCTTCCATTCGTCGAAGGGATGATCGTGGCACTGGGCACAGCCGATTTGCACGCTGAGAAACACGCGAGCCGTCTCGGCGGCGAGTCGCGTCGTATCGGCTTCGTGAAAACCGACGAAGGTCGCGGCCGGTTGATCTTTGACCTTGCCCGTCGCGGTCAGGATCGTGCGGACGGTTTCATCCCACGGCGCGTTCTGGTTGATGCGGTCAGCCAACCAGCTCTCGAAGAGCGTGTAATCGAGAAACGTCAGCTCCGGGGGCGGAACGCGGTAGCCAATCACGTCGGACCAATAAGCGGCCCAGTTCGTTCCGAACTCGGGCGAGGCCAACAATCGCTCGATCGCCGCCGCACGCTGACCATCGGTCGTGTCGAGCAGGTACGCGGCGAACTCATCGGGCGACGGTTGCCGTCCCACCAGATCAAGCGTCACACGACGCAGGAATTGTTCGTCGGTGATGAGGTCCGCCAGATCGTTTTCATCGAGCTTGGCGGCGTCAATCAGGAGTCGGTCGAGCTTAGCCGGACCGAGGGCTGCGGAAACCGCCAACTGTGCATCGGCCGCACGCTCGTCAGCCGCAGCCGTCAAACAAGTCAATATCACGAAGCCGGCGCTCAGGAAGTACACAGCGTGAAGTTGAGAAATCCGTCGTTGCATGATGTACCAACTTAGTCGGAGAGATTCGTGCAGGGAGTGGTCAACATGCTAGATCGACCATCGGGAGTGGTCAATCTGTGCGGAAAAGTGGTCTCGATGAAAGAACGCGCTGGTAGGCTCACCAAGCTCACTCCAGTCCGATTGAAGCACCGCGTGGGACTCTTTCACGCTTCTGGCTGTGCTGGAAAAGGTAGCTCTGGTGAGTGGTTGACGCCGTTGATCTCGTCTAGCAAGCAGTCGCGACAGAGGCAGCACGTCGCGGGACTGACCGGCAGTACGGCTGGCAAGTCCATGCACCAGCAGTGGCCTCGCCCCGCAGTGATCTCGCAAACAAAATGTGTCGCGCAACGAGGACACTGGCCGTTGAAAGAGGTTGCGGCGGTAAGTTGGCAGTCGTTGGGAGTCATGCGGATGATGATACAAACCGGCCAGAGCGTCGTCTCGGACTTGAGAGGACGTTTGTTTATACCTCACGCGGCCAAAGATGAGACACTGGCGAGCCGCATGCCGTCAGGCTGCGGATTCTTGATCGCCGCAGGAAACCCGTCGCCTCACGGCACACGGCTCGCTTAACATCTCACTCATGGCCGTGCGAGATATAAGTACCTCGCGTCTTGATACTTTCTTCAGCCATCCAATTGCTGCCCGCCACGAAACCTCAATCTTTCACACCCTTCTCAAGGTCCGTCGTATGCGAGCATCTGTTTGGTCGTGTTCCCGTGTCTGTTTGGCGTTCGCGGCGCTACTCGAAGGAGCGAGTTGTCGTGCGGTGGAACTGCCCGATCTGATCGTGCATCACGGGAAGATCGTGACTGTCGATGAGCGGTTCTCGATTGCCGAGGCTCTCGCGGTGAAAGGGGATCGAATTCAAGCGGTCGGTCCCAATGAGACCATTCTCAAGCTGGCCGGGCCGCAGACGAAACTCGTCGATTTGAAGGGCCGCACGCTGATACCGGGGCTATGTGATTCGCACGTGCATGCTCCCGGTGCGGCGATGTATGAGTTCGATCACCCGATCCCCGAGATGGACACGGTCGGCGATGTGCTGAAATACATTGCCGCGCGGGCGGAGACATTGGACGACGGCGACTGGATTGTGGTCTCGCAAGTCTTCATCACGCGGCTGCGCGATCAGCGATATCCAAATCGGCGGGAACTCGACGCAGCCGCTCCAAAGAACCCGGTGATCTTCAGCACGGGACCGGACTGCTCGTGCAACTCGCTCGCGCTGGAACTCAGTGGCATCGACCGAAACTTCGAGATCACCGACGGGAAGGCTGGAAAGATCGAGAAAGACCCGACCACCGGAGAGCCGACCGGCATCCTGCGAAATGCGTCGCGCTTCGTGAAGTCGAAGGCCAAGTCCAAGCCTGTCACACTGGAAGACCGCACGCGCAGGCTCAAGGAATTATTCGCCGATTACAACGCAGTCGGTCTCACCAGCGTGGCCGATCGTGCGGCTGGTGATGATTCGATCAATGCCTACTCGCGCTTGAAGGAGACTGGCGAACTGACGTGTCGCGTGTTTCTGTCTTACGGTGTGAATGGCATGGGGAGCCG
>JAYTXB010000100.1:0-1385 GCA_043743205.1 Schlesneria sp. | reverse complement strand
CCGTTGAAAAACTGTAGGATGGCCTTCTAGGCCGTCGTTTTTCTGCGGGAAATCGGACGGGCAAGATGCCCATCCTACGTTTTTCAACGGGCTGATAAGGGACTCGCGGGAAGTGGACGTGAGACGAGCGTGAGCTGAGATCGGGCGTGAACGACGGTGACGAAATCGTGGAATGCCGTTGGGTTTGCGAGGAGGCTCGCGAGGCTGAAGTCTCGGCGATATCGTACCCGCCGCTGGAAGAGAAGCCTCTCCGCACAGCACGACAACGATGGGTGCAGTCGTAAATTGGTGGTCCATTTCCGGTCCCCTCGCCCCCGTCTGCGGGGGAGAGGGCTAGGGTGAGGGGGCCGAGCGGTCGAAAGTCATGGGATCCGAAACGCGAATCCAGACAGCGGACACCGTCGCATTGATCTCCGTGCGTCAGGCTTCCCCAGCGAATCCCCCCTCACCCTAACCCTCTCCCCCCGAGGACGGGCGGGAGAGGGGACAAATCACGGACCACAAATTGGCGACTGCACCCCGTGACAATGGACGAGCGCATCCCGTCTGGACTCGACTTTCGCTTTCTGACACACTCCCGCCCCCCAAAGGACTTGGGTCGAACTTTTGCTCAGTGCAGGAAGCCATTCATGAGCGTCTCCATCGTCGTGCCGATCTACAACGAAGTCGAAAACATCCCGTTGCTGCATGTGGCCGTGACGAAGGTCATGGAACAGATCGGCCAGCCCTACGAGTTGATCCTCGTCAATGACGGCTCAAAGGATGGATCGACTGCGGCGCTCGAAGACCTCGCGCGGCAGGATTCGCGCGTCAAGGTGATTGAGTTCCGCAAGAACTACGGCCAGACCGCCGCGATGCAGGCCGGAATGCAAGCCGCCGCGATGGACGCGATCGTGTTGCTCGATGGCGATTTGCAGAACGATCCCACCGACATCCCGATGATGCTGGCAAAACTCGATGAGGGCTATGACCTCGTCCACGGTTGGCGCAAGAATCGGCAGGACACGTTCATCAACCGCAAGCTGCCGTCGAAGATCGCCAACTGGCTGATCTCGCGCGTGACGAACTTTCCCGTTCACGATCTCGGCTGCACGCTGAAAGCGATCAAGACGGAGATCGCTCAGGAATTGCAGCTCTTCGGTGAGATGCACCGCTTCATTCCGATTCTCGCTCACTGGCGCGGTGCCAAGTGCGTCGAAGTCGTCACGAATCATCATCCGCGCCGGTTCGGCACATCAAAGTACGGCATCTCGCGCACGACCCGCGTGTTGCTCGACCTGATGACGGTGAAGTACTTCATCCAGTACGTCGTCAGCCCGATGAAGCTGTTCGGTTCGATCGGCCTGCTCAGTTTTGTCGTCGCCTTGCTCTCGGGAGCAGCGACC
>JAYTXB010000099.1:0-3513 GCA_043743205.1 Schlesneria sp. | reverse complement strand
GAAGTTTTGCAAGTCTTCGCGAACCGCTTCGATATCTCTTCACGGTCAGGGAACGTTTGAGGTGCCATCCAGCCGGCAACTTCACCCGGCTATGGTCTCACGATAACCGCTACAAAACACAGAACAAGGGGAATTCGCATGGCACTCTCAGTCAACACGAACACGACATCGCTCACAGCCCAGATGAACTTGTCCAAGAGCCAATCCCGCATGAACACTTCTCTCGAACGATTGTCGACCGGCCTCAAGATTAATCGCGCCAGCGACGATCCTGCAGGACTGGTGACATCTGAGTTGCAGAAGGCTCAGATCTCGGGATTGACGAAGTCGATCGAGAACATCGAACGCGGCACGACAATGGTGCAGACCGCAGAATCGGGACTCGGTGAAATCGGCAGCATTCTGTTGAAGATGCGCGACATCGCCGTCAATTCCGCAAACACGGCGACCCAAGACACAGCTTCACTAGCAGCCAATCAAGCGGAGGTCGATGCCCTCGCGACGAGCATTACCCGAATTTCGGATACGACGAAGTTTGGAACAACTACGCTGCTAGACGGGAACATCAACGCCGCTCAGTTCCAAATTGGAGCTTTCTCCGGTGAAACCGCGTCCCTGACGATCGCCGACAGCGACGCAACCGCGCTTGGAGTGAACGCTCTCGTTGTCACGACGGCCGGTGGAGCAACAACTTCAATCCAAGACATTGACGATGCCATCAGTACCATCACGACCGCCCGCGGCGATCTCGGTGCGTTCCAATCGGGAACGTTGAATTCCACGAAGAACAACAACGCTTCGCAGTTGGACAACCTCAAGAACGCGGAATCGATTCTGCGTGACACGGACTACCAGAAAGAAATCTCGACCTACACCAGCGAACAAATCCGTCAACAGGCCGCTCAGACCGTGCTCGGCATGGCCAATCAGAGCAGCCAGTCGATCGTCCAATTGCTGCGTGGTTAATCGCAGGCGAATTGAATGGGGCGGCGTCTCACACACGCCGCTCGCGTTCAGGCCCGGCGTCGCCCGCAGGCCGCAGTTCTATTCGGCTACGAACAGAACCGCCGGTTTTTTACGGGCCAGTTTCCGATGTAAACTCAGCATCCACATTCAAAGGGAGCCTGCATTCGCAGCGCTCCCTTTGCTGCGTAACGGCAGCGACTTTTTTCCAGGACAGCAGACATGCCCATCAATTTCAACGGGCTGGTTTCGGGCTTGAACACGGATCAGTTGATCACCGATCTCGTCCGTTTCAGCCAGAAGCGGATCGATGCGCTCAAGTCGCGTGAACGGGTTGAGACCAACCACCAGACCGCGTTGAAGGGGATCGAGACGCGTGTTCAAACCCTCCAAACGCAGACGGCCAAACTCGGGCGTCCACAGGGAAGTGTCTTCGACCGCAAGACGGTCTCGTCCAGTGAAGCGGGATTGGTAACTGCCGCTGCCGGCAGCAGCGCGGCGGCCGGAACGACCAGCCTGCGCGTCCTCAATCTCGCTCAGAAACATCAAGTCGCTTCGCAAGGTTTTGACGACCCGACTTCCGAGATCACTCAGGGGACGTTCCAGATTCAGTCCGGAACCAAGACCGCCACAATCACGATCGACTCAACGAACAACACCGTGCGCGGCTTGGCGAAGGCGATCACCAGCGCCGACATCGGTGTCAGCGCGTCGGTCATCAGCGACGGATCAGATTCGCGCACGCAGCCGTATCGCCTCCTGCTGTCTGCCAAAGATTCGGGGAGCGCAAACGCGATCACGATCACCAACTCCTTGGCCGCCGATAACGGCGCCGCCGTGAAGCCCAACTTTGGAAGTACACAAATCGGGGTGGCTGTCACCGGCTCTTCCTTCCAAGGGACATCGAGTCTGACTTCCAACTCCGGCGCGGGTGGCTTTACGGGCACATCCAACGACACGTTCAACTTCACCGTGGTGAGGGGTGGCACGGTGGGAACGGACAATGGGATTCAGGTCTCCTACTCCAACCACAGTGGTTCGTTGACCGGCACGATCACCGTCGATCAGGCCGACGCTGGCGTGAACAAGTCGGTCGCGAGCGGAGTCCAAATTCAATTCGGTGCGGGGGCGCTCGTCGCGGGTGACAAGTTCTCCATCGACGGCTTCGTACCAACGGTGCAAGCCGCCACGGATGCTCAGGTCCAGTTGGGAACCGGTTCAGGCGCGATCATCGTGCAGAGTTCAACCAACGTGGTGAACGATCTCGTATCGGGTGTCTCGCTCAACTTGCTGTCGGCTGATCCCGCGAAAGAGATCCAGATCACGGTCGCCAACGACGTAGAGGCGGCTCGCCAAGACGTGAAGGATTTCGTGACCGACTACAACGACTTCATCGACTTCATCGACAAGCAAACTAGGTTCAATGTCGCGACTGGCACTGCCGCCGCATTGAATGGCAATCGTTCGGTCACAGACCTTAGAACACAGATTGAACGGAGTGTCCTCTCGGTCTCGGGCAATCTTCCTGCAACGATCAACCGCTTGGGTGCGATCGGCATCACCAGCGACGGCAAGGGAAAGCTCGAAATCAATGAGACCAAATTGAATGACGTGCTGAACGGCAACGTCGCGGGCGTCGGCTTCCCGGAACTGAAGAAGTTGTTCGCGTTGGCGGGGACATCGAGTTCGTCGGGGATTACGTTCGCCACCGGAACGAAGCTGACCAAAGAGTCGGGATCGACTCCGTATGGTGTCGATATCACGCAGGCGGCAGAACAAGCCAAGATCACCGCCACGAATACGCTCGCGGCGAGTACCGTGATCGACGGCAGCAATAACACGCTCGTGGTGCGGATCGACGATGCAACCAGCAGCACGATCACACTCGCGTCTGGAACGTACTCGCAGGTTGCCCTCGCTCGGCAGCTTGAGTCTCAAATCAACGGGAGCCTCGCCTCGAAGGGGAAAGAGGTTTCGGTCTCGCTCGCCAATCAAAAGCTCAGCATCACGTCCAACCGTTATGGAGCGGTCTCAGAAGCGACCATCGTTTCCGGAACGGCCCTCGCCTCACTCGGCTTTGACGGAACGGAAACCGATCGCGGACTGGATGTCGCCGGTTCATTCCTCGTGAACAACGTGGTGGAAACGGCGACTGGCTCGGGGCAGATTCTGACCGGCGATACGGCCAACCCAAACACCTCCGGTTTGGCGATGGTTGTTTCACTCACCTCGACTCAAGTTCAGTCGGGCGTGGATGGCACGATGTCAATTACGCGCGGCATGGCGTCGCGACTGGATGCCGTGTTGCAGACCCTGCTCGATCCGGTCGCGGGAAGCATTCAAAAAATCGAGGATCGCTTTCAAGCCAGCATTACGGAAGCTCAGCAACGAACGACGAAAGAAACTCTCGCCATGAGCGACCAACGCACGGCCTTGCTCAGTCAGTTCGCCTCACTCGAAAGAACGATGAGTAACCTGCGTGCCCAAGGCGATCTCCTGTCGAGAACTTTCGGCTCGGGATCAAACTCCTCGCGCTAATCGTTCCCGTGG
>JAYTXB010000098.1:0-1781 GCA_043743205.1 Schlesneria sp. | reverse complement strand
CTCAATGCGGATCGAAGCATCGGGACCAGGGTAACTGACAATCTCGATTCCATCGGGGTTCATCCGCACTTCCACCGGCTCCCGCTGTTCGTAGCTGCGGTGGTACACGGCGTTGACCACTGCTTCTTCGATGGCAGGAAACGGATAGTTGAACAGCCGGGTCGCCTTGGCCCGATCCTGGTGCTTGATGACCTTCTCTCGAATCACGTTGCTTTCGATGTACCGCAAAGCATCTCGCACCTGCTCGTGCAGCGGGCCGTGAAACTCCTTTTCGATCAGTTCGTCGCCGCCCGGCCCGTTCGGGAAAATTACCACGTCGATCTGCGAGCCAGGAATAAACTTCCTCGGCTCGTCGTGGAAGAACAGCACGCCGACGTTCCGGGGCTTCACGAATTCGTCGGCCCCATCCACGATGTTCATCTGCCGACCCAACTCCACGAGCGGCATTTTGCTCGCCTTCTTGTGGAGTTCGCTGCCGACTTCCTTCAGGTACGACTGAAGCAGCCCAGGTCGGAGGTTGTCTACTTCGGCTTGTCGGCATTGGCGGTCGTCGAATGGCACGGTTGCCGTCAGACGCAGAAGCTCCTGTTCATCCTCGCTGTTCGACTTCACTTCGACGGTGCTTGAGTAGCGCCGGATGAAGTAGTGGTACTCCTTCGTCTTGGCGGTGACGGCACGGGGAGCCTTGTACGGACGGTTCAATCCACCGGGGGACCACAGCACGATCAGGTTCTTGCCTTCGTACTTCTCGACGCTCAGGATCGGAAAATAGGTCGGCTGGATCAGGTTGCAGTAGCCCAGCAGTTCCCGCTGGATCGGGTCGAGTTGGTTGTCGTTCAGGCCGACTGGCGGGAAGACGGGCTGGCCGTGTTCGTCGCAGTCCTGGCCGATGACAACGTAACCCCCGCCCAAGTTCTCGAAATCGTTGGCGAAGGCACAGAGGGTGCGCAGAACGGCGTCCGGGTTCCAACCCGCCTTGTACTCGATTCGGTCGCCCTCGACTGTTCGCTGCCGGATCAGGTCGTCCAAATTGAGGGGGAGCTTGCTGCTCATGGCATGTCCTCCGATGGCGACCGCCAACAAAAAAACTGACCGGCCTTCCGTCTCTGGAGGGCGGTCAGTTGATGGTACGATGTCGAGTTGGCGATGCACCGTAAATGCACCGTATTCCAGAAAATGCACCCTATTTGGCGCAATTTCAAGAATTTTAGATTTATGTAAGTCTCTGTAAAATAACGACTTACGAAATCTAATGTCATCTGTCAATCTCGCCCATCACGATGTCGAGCGAACCGACGATGGCGGGGATGTCGGCGATCAGAATGCCCTGACAGAGCGGGCCGGTGACGGACAGGTTGCAGAAGCACGAACTCTTGGCTCGTGCCCGGAACGGCTCGGCGTCGCCATCGCCCACAACGTAGAAGCCCATTGCCCCGCGAGGGGCTTCCGTCTCAAGATAAACCTCGTCGGCAGGCAACTTCTGGTTCATCTTGAATGGAACTCGGAACTCACCCTTCGCCGTGGGATAGCGATCGAGAGCCTGACGAACGATTTCGATCGATTGCGCGACTTCCATCATGCGGACGAAGAAGCGGCACCAGTTGTCGCCGAGCACCACTTCTTTCGGTGTCTTGCCAAACGCGGCATCGAAGGGTGCGACCGGAATCTTGTAGTTGTAGCCCTCGTACATCCGAGTGTAGATCGGCTCACCATCGCGTCTCAAATCGTGATCGATCCCGCTGCCGCGCAGGACCGGGCCGGTGCAGCCGTAGCTGATTGCC
>JAYTXB010000097.1:0-1634 GCA_043743205.1 Schlesneria sp. | reverse complement strand
GCGTTGTCGGCATCAATCAGCACGGCAAAGCGGGGTTGGTCGGAATGAGGAGCCACGGGGAAAGACCTCAGCTAGAGAAGGAAAGAACGGGCGATGGGAGTCGGCGAGCATCGTCCTGTCCCCGTGCCGACTATTCAAGAGACTTCGGCCACCGCGACCGCTGTGGCGAGTCACTGATTGGCGGTGATCTGTTCCTGTCCCCTCTCCAGCCCGTCTTCGGGGGGAGAGGGCTGCTAGGGTGAGGGGGATTCGCTTCGGGCGGGTCATACACTTGCGATTGAGACTGATGCCAATCGGATTCATTCACCATTTGCCTGCTGTTGTAACGATCAGCCCCCTCACCCTAACCCTCTCCCCCGAAGACGGGGGCGAGGGGACAAGAAGGCGATTGGCATTTGCTCTCGGCCACCACAACCGCTCGCCGAGCCCAGCGAACGAGTTCCTCGTCGCTCTCGAACACGCCGCGCGGGACTTCGTAGTACGACTTCATCACTTTGCCGGGTGACGGTGAGAACGGTCCCGTTCCTCGTTCGGCAAACTCCCTGCGCGAGTCGTCATCGACCTTGAAGTACAACCGGTCATGAGCGACCAACCCGAAGAACGTCGATCCACAATACAGGCCATACCCACCAAACATTGCCTTCGCTCGAACATCACCGAGTTCAGTGAGCAGCGAAACAACTTCGACCACGAACGCGCTAGTGGCCTGCTTCGTTTTCTTCGCCATCACGCGATTCCAAGAGGCAGGCAGAAGAGCAGTGGTAGAAAAATGGGGGGTAGAAAAAAGTAGGCGGATCGTGATGAAACGTTGCCACGATGAGGCTTCATTTTTCTATCTCCGATTTTTCTACCATACGTCTTCGACCTCAACCACGCTTCGGACGGTACGAGTGCGTCGCCTGACCGAAGACGCTTTCGGCCGCTTCCATCAGGGTTTCGCTGAGGGTCGGATGCGCGTGAATGGTCTCGGCCAGATCGCGGGCGACGGCGGCGGTCTCCACGGCGAGTGTTGCTTCGGCGATCATTTCGCCCGCGTTGACTCCGACCAAGCCGACACCGAGGACTCGTTCGGTGACGGGATCGACGATGAGCTTCGTCAGTCCTTCGTTGCGTCCCAGCGTTGTCGCGCGGCCGGAGGCACCCCACGCAAACTTGACGACCTTCACTTCGATGTTGCGTGCGGCCGCTTCGTGTTCCATCAGCCCGCACCACGCGACTTCCGGATCTGTGAAGACGACGGCCGGGATCGCGATGTTGTCGAACTCGGCCTTGCCACCGGCCAGCACTTCGACAGCAATCTTCGCCTCGCGCGTCGCCTTGTGAGCCAGCATCGGTTCGCCCGCGATGTCGCCGATCGCGAAGATGTGCGGGACACTGGAACGGAGTTGCTTATCAACCTTGATGAAGCCCTTCTCATCCACCGCCACGCCGGTCGCTTCTAAACCGAAGCCCTTGCTGTTCGGGCGGCGTCCGATCGAGATCAGGACTCGGTCGAATGTCTGCTTCGGCTCAATCCCCTCGCCCACCAGAGTCGCTTCGATCCCGGTCTTCACGGCCTTCAATGCTTCGACCTTGGTGTTGAGATGAATCGCGGCGAACTGCTTTTCGATTCGCTTTTGAAGCGGTCGAACCAA
>JAYTXB010000096.1:0-4430 GCA_043743205.1 Schlesneria sp. | reverse complement strand
CGCCACCTTCCTGTGTCCGAGCAATGGCTTTGGTCAGACCGACGCATTGAGCTACGGTCTAACGGACTACATGCCGTCGGTTTATACCGACATCAACCCGACGACCGGATTGCGTGGCAAAATTCAAAGCGGCGTGGCTTTGAACTCCGATGTCATTGGCGGGATGCCGTTGTACGGCTTGCGTACCGCCGACTTTCCTGATGGCCTGAGCGGTTCGTTGCTGTTGATCGAGGATGTCGGTCGCCCCGGAAATTACCCTAGCCCGTATACCCCAGGTGAAACGGTGACGGGGGCTGGTGGTGTGCCCGTCACACGCACCGTCGGTGGAGCTCCTCAAGGGATTGATGTTACGCAACTGTGTGGCGGCAAGTCGTGTGAAAGTCGCTGGGCTGACCCCGATAGTGGAAGCGCGGCTTCCGGGCCTCCGCAGAACGATCCCGCCAGCCCGTATTTTTCCGGTGGCGGCTTCCAAATCCTGAACAACAACAGGACCAGCCGCTACACCAGTGCTCCCGCCGGCCAATGTCCGTGGTCCGTCAATAACTGTGGCCCGAATGAAGAACCGTTCAGCCCTCATACTGGCGGTGTCCATGCCGTCTTCGGCGACGGCAGCGTCCGCTTTCTCAGCGAGAACATGAGTTGGCGAGTCTTGTTGGGCCAACTCACACCCAACGGCGGAGAAGTCGCCACCGAGTGAATCGGCTGGGTGTTGACGCTGGCTGGCCTCGGTAGCTGCTTCGGCTACCGAGGTATCATGAGCCAGAAGAGGTCACTTGATGTGAGCCTCGTTTCTGATCGGCCTCTTGTGCCCTTGGCATACAGGTCAACCTGTGCCAGTCGGGCCATCGCTTTGCACTGCGGCGGCCACTCAACGAAAACTCGTCCTGTTCTGATGCCGGAAGGAGTATGTCGTTTGGCAATCGGTGCGACTCGAAGCCTCGACGCACCCTACAAGTCTTTCGTGTTTTGGCGAACGACCCAGCTCAGCAGCCCGGCCTGCTTCGGTGAGTTATGAACTCGCAGAAACCGATGTCGCGGGCCGGGTCAGGTGCCGCGTTTTGTTAGCTGCTATTTGCGACCAACATCCAACCCGGCCAGAATCTTCATCAGGGTTTGCGGGGCCACCGGCTTGACCAGGTGGTGATCGAACCCGGCTTCTTGTGAGCGGCGGCGGTCGTCGTCCTGTCCCCAGCCGGTCGCGGCGATCATGACGACATCCTTCCCCCACGGTTGCTCACGGATACGGCGGCACGCCTCGTACCCGTTCAGCTTTGGCAAGCCGATGTCGAGCAAGATCACGTCGGGCCGGTACTCCTCGGCCACGTCCACGCCCTGTTGCCCGTCGTAGGCCATGCGGGTGTCGTTACCGAGAATCTTCAACATCATTGACAAAGTTTTGGCCCCGTCCCGGTTATCGTCCACAACTAGGATGCGAAGCGACGACCTGACGGGCTGTTCCTCTGCACCACCCGGCTCTGGCGGTTTCGACGCCTCAACCACGAGTGGCAAACGTACGACGAACTCACTGCCTTTGCCCGGTCCTTCACTTTTGACCTCGACCCTGCCTTCGTGCATCTCCACCAAACGCTTCACCAGCGACAGTCCGATTCCCAATCCGCCCTGCGACTTCTCCAACGTCCCATCCACCTGCGTGAACATCTCGAAGATGCGGAGCAACTGATCGGCGGCGATGCCGATGCCGGTGTCCTTCACCGTCACCACCACATCGCTCCCTTGACGTTCGACGTTCAGTTGGATGTGACCACCTCGCTCGCTGTACTTGGCGGCGTTGTTCAACAGGTTCAGGAACACTTGTGCCAGCCGAGTCAGGTCGGCATCGACAATGAGCGGTTGCTCTGGGAGCGTGACGGTGAGTTCATGGCCCATCTGCTCGATCAGTGGGCGGCTGGTTTCCACCGCACTATTGAGGACTGTCGCCAGTGGGACTCGCTCCTTGCGGAGTTCCAGTTTGCCCCGGCTGATGCGGCTCACGTCCAACAAGTCATCGACCAGCCGCACCATCTGCGTGAGTTGGCGTTCCATCATGGAGCGGACCTGTTCGATGCTCGCCTCTTGCCCACCGACCAGTTTCATCAGTTCCAAGCCGTTGCGGATCGGGGCGAGCGGGTTGCGAAGTTCGTGGGCCAATGTCGCCAGGAACTCGTCTTTGCGGTGGTCGGCCTCGGACAGCTCGGCGGCGAGTTGCCGCAACTTTTCTTCGTCGCGCTTTCGCTCCGTGATGTCCGTGTGTACACCCACCCATTCGTGGATCGTCCCGTCGGCAGTCAAAATCGGAACCGCGCGGATCGAACAGTTCCGCCATTGGCCGTCGCGGCGACGGACGCGGTGCTCGAAGACGAAGACGCGTTTCTCGGCTACCGCCCGGTTCCACTCGTCGATGGTTGGCTGGGCATCTTCCGGGTGGACCGCCTTCGACCAACCGTATCCCTGGTATTCGTCGCAAGATTGGCCGGTGAACTCGCCCCATCCCCGTTGTTCACCTTCCATGAACCCGTCAGCGTTGTTCGTCCAGATCAGATCGCTCACAGCCGCCGTCGCCGCGCGGTAGCGTTCCTCACTCGCCCGCAGCGCTTCATCGGCCTGCTTGCGATCAGTGATATCTCGCGAAACGGAGATCAATCGGGTTGCATGTCCCGCCGCATCGCAGCCGGAGCCGGGCACCACGACGACATCCCACCATTTGAGGGCCCCCTTGGCGGTCGGCCGCATGGCTTGAAAGGCGACGTTCTCCCCGCGTTTCGCTCGCTCGACGGCATCACGTACCCTGTCTTGATCAGCCTTCGGCCACAGTTCCCACCAGTGCTGGCCCTGGAATTGTGCAAAGTCGTCGACTTCCATCAAACACTTCCCGTTACTGTTCATGAATTGCAGACGGCCCTCCCCGTCCAGCACCTTCACACAATCCGGGCTGCTCTCCAGGACTGAGCGGCTGAACTCCTCGCTGACGCACAGGTCTTCAGCGGCCCTTTTCTGAGCGGTCACATCTCGAATGGCCGCGATTAACCCCTGGGGCTTCCCGTCGTTGTCGCGGAACACCGCCACTTTCGACTCGACTTGCAGCTCACGACCGTCCCGCGTGACATGATTCACTTCCCATAGAGCCCGGCCGGTCTCCTTCAAAGTGGCCAACGCGTCCGCTTCATACTCCGGACTGGGCCAGCGGCGTTCGTACAGTTCAATGAGTGGCCGTCCGATCATCTCGGACGCTTTCACGCCATAAAGCTGCTCTCCAGCCGCGTTGAGGAACAAAATCCTCTGCTCCATATCGATGACTCCCACGACATCGTTCACCTGTTCCAAAATCTCGCTATGGAACCGCAGTTGTTGCTCGCTCTCTCGCAGGGCGTCTTCCGCTCGTTTCCGTTCGGTGATGTCGCGAAAGACCAGCACACAGCCTTGGATGACGAGATCGGCACCGCGAATGGGGGCGGCACTGTCGTCGATCGGACGTTCGGTGCCGTCCTTGTGGATGAGCAACGTATGGTTTGCCAAGCCGACGATCACGCCGTCTTCGAGGGCTTTGAACACCGGGTTGAGAACCGGCTCGCGTGTCGCCTCGTTGATGATCGGGAAGACGGTGGTGAGCGGCTGGCCTTTGGCCGCAAGCGTCGTCCAGCCCGTCAGTGCCTCGGCGATCGGATTCAGATTTGTGACGCGGCCTTCCGCGTCGGTGGTGATCAAGCCATCTCCAATACTCTCCAACGTCGTTTTGAGCAGTTCGCGATCATTGCTGATTTCGACCAAGGCCTGCTTCAACTCCGCCGATCGTTCCTCGACCCGCAGTTCCAGTTCCGTGTTTGTCCGCTGCAATGCTTCCTCGGCCTGCTTGCGGGCGGCGATCTCCCGCTCCAGTTCCTCGGGGCTGCGCAGGGCCAGCACCTTCGGCAAGATGGGAATCAAGGCGAACACCGTCGCCCATGAAACGATGGCGGTGAGGAGTTTCAGTACCCCCGCCAGCCGATACGCGGGCCACCAAAAGAGGATGGCCTCCATCAAATGCGTCATCCCACACAGGAGGATAAACGCCCCGAACAGCAAGAAGACCTTGCGGTATGGCAGGTCTTTACGCTGCAGGAAGAAGAACAGGAGAACGCAAGGAATAGCGAGGTACGCCGACCACACGCCGAGGTCAGAGACGATATGCAGCCAGCCGTGACCCGCCGTCCAGCGGCCACACGTCCAGCGTGCCGGGAAGTCGGAGGTATCGAACAGACGAGTCAGAAAATCCAACGTGATGTCTCCCTTACGGCAGTCCAGCAGTGAAGAGCAACAACGCCAACAAGCACCCGAGTCCGATGCTCATCGGGTTGTTAGGCGAGCGGCAGGAGTTCGCATACCAACCGTAGACCGGACGCCTACGTCCGGTCGGCTCAAATAGACCGGACGTAGGCGTCCGGTCTACGGTAAAT
>JAYTXB010000095.1:0-11942 GCA_043743205.1 Schlesneria sp. | reverse complement strand
GGCGGCTGTCGAGAAGTTGGTCTTCCACGCTCGACGCAACGTCGAACCGTTGTCGAGCACCGCGATCGAAAGCCTCGCCGGTTCGCGTTTCGGATCGGCTCACGATGCGCTCCTCAGCCTGCTGAAGAATGAAGAGCCGGAATCGAAGAAGCGGATCGTGCAGGTCTTGGCCAAATACCCGCGTCCGATCTGGTCTGAGACACTCTACGAATTTGCTTCCGATCCGCGCGCGAGCCTGCACATCGAGTCGGTTAAAGCCCTCGCGCAGGTCGGTCATCCGCAGCTCGTCGCGATTTTGGAGGCGGGTCTCAAGAGCAGTGACAAGCCTCTGAAAGACTTCTCGTTTCAAACGCTGGCGAGTCGTACCGATGAGCCAAGCGAGAAGCTGGCGATGGACTTCACGTTGGATCACCTGAAGACCTCGCCCCCCGATAACAACATGGTGCAGTTACTGACGCGCACGAAAGATGCCCGCGCACTGCCACTGCTGCTCGATCAATTGAACACTCAACTTGACGCCAGCAAGCCCAACGAACGCCAAGCGGTCCTCACGCTCCTCGTGCAGATTGGCGATAAGTCGGTGGCCGACATGCTGGCCGAGAAGTACGCGTCGCTCAAGCCGAACGAGAAGGCGCAAGTGCTGAACGGACTGCGCCAGTTCCGGCATCCGAAGTTCCGCGAATACGCTGGCGCGGCATTGCTGAGCGACGATAGTACGCTCGTCTCGGTGGCTTCGAATGCCCTCATGCAGGAAGGGCACTCTGATTCCGAGAAGCTACTGATTGAAGCCCTCGATAAGCAAAAGGCCACGCATCTCGTGGCCAACATCATCAATGCGCTCGGCAACCTCGGTACACCCGGCGCGCGCGAAGCACTCGTGAAAGCGAAGAACTCGGGAGACGAGAACAGGAAAACGTACGCGACGACCGCGCTGCAAAACATCAAGCAGCGATCGCCCGGCTTCCAGTACATCTTCCAAGCGTTGCAGCGATTTAAGGCCCCCATCGACAAGGACGAAAAGGGTGCGAAAGAAAAGCAGGAGCAGGAGACGATTGAACTTTTTGACCTCGCGATTCAACTTGACCCTCAACTGGCCGAAGCGTTCGCCGGTCGCGGCAAGGTCCGCCTGCGTCAGAACAAATTGCCCGAAGCCGGGAAGGACTTTGAAAAGGCGATCGAACTGAAACTCGAACCCGAAGACAGTGAAGTCATCACCGGATTGGCATTGGCGCGCGTCATTGAGGGCCGGTTGGATGACGCCTTCAAACTGGTTGAAGAGAATCGCGACAAGCATAAGACGGTGAAGGAGGGGCTTTATCCGTACAACGCGGCCTGCGTCTACAGCCGCGCGTGCGAGTACCTCGACAATCACCCGGACATCCCCGACCGCGACAAGAAGCGTGACGACTATCGCCAGAAATCTCTGGCCGATCTGGCGCGGTCGATTGAGCAAGGCTTCGAGGACTTCGACTGGATGACGAAAGACCCCGATCTCGCCGCGCTCCGCACCGACGACGAATTCAAGAAGATCGTCGCCGCACGGAAGACCCCCAAACCCACCACCGAAAAACCGAAGTCGGATGATGAGTGAAGCTTGAGTCGGCGAGGTCCGGTGGTTCCAAGTTCACGGTCGTTTAGGCGAGCGGCAGGAGTTCGCATACCAACCGTAGACCGGACGCCTACGTCCGGTCGGCTCAAACAGACCGGACGAAGGCGTCCGGTCTACGGTAAATCTTCACCTGCCGCTCGCCTTAGTAACGACTCTCGACTCGAAACATGGCTGCGACATTTCAACCTCGGGGACTGTGACTCATGCCGACCGTGACCATCACCGATTCTCAGACGGGATCGCTGGCCCGCATCGCTCCCGAGTTGGGTTTCAACTGCTTCGAGTTTCGCGCGATGGTGAATGGCCGCGCGGTCGATGTTCTCGATTCGGTCCCCGATTTTGAAACGGGGGGTGCGCGAGCGAGTGGCAGCGGGATTCCCATCCTGTTTCCGTTTCCAAACCGGATTCGTGCGGGACACTTTTCATGGCAGGGACGAGAGTTCTCACTGCCTGTCAGCGACAAGTTCGGCAACGCGATTCACGGCCTGTGTCTCGATCGTCCGTGGCGAGTCCTGGCGCAGGGCGACGACTTCGTCACCGGGCAATTTCAATTGAGTGTCGATGCTCCCGACCGGCTTGCCCTGTGGCCGACGGACTTCGTGATTGAGGTCGATTACGAGTTGCTTCGCAATCGTTTGCGAGCCAACTTCCGTATCAGCAATCCTTCGGGACAACCACTCCCTTGGGGATTGGGGACGCACCCTTACTTCAAATTGCCCCTGTCGAAGGCCGGTCGCGTGGAGGGCTGTTTGATCGAAGTTCCTGCCGCGCAGCGTTGGGAGTTACACGACTGCCTGCCCACGGGGAAGCGATTGGAACTGGACGAGCAACACGATCTACGCAGCGGAGCCTATGTCGGGATGGTGTCGTTGGACGATGTCTACACGACCGTGCAATGTGCAGGTCCGCAGTTCGATTGCTTGGTGGTCGATGAAGAGTCCGGGTTGCAGGTGACATTGACCTCGCCCCCGATCTTTCGCGAGATCGTGGTGTTCACGCCACCTCACCGCGCGGCCGTGTGCCTGGAACCGTACACGTGCCCAACTGACGCCATCCATCTCCACGCCAACGGCATCGACTGCGGTTGGAGAACGCTCGCTCCCGGCGGTGAGTTTCACACGTGGCTCGACATCACGGCGGGGTCGGTGGTCGCCTAGAGCGGTGCGGAATCGACGCGCCAACGCGACAACTCGACCTGAGTCTCCAGCCCTTTCCGTTACTTGCGATTTCTCTGACACTGGTCGGGCAAGGTTGGATTGTCGAGTTGGATGTCTATACCTCGCACGGGCCATGGATGAGACGTTCCCACGTTCAGCCCCAACGTCAACGGCGTACGCGCAAAACGTCACGTGGCCCACGCGGTTAAACGACTCACTTGCGATCGTATGCGGGATCAAGTCGTTCACTTCGCGAAAGAGCGTTCTTTCGTGGTACGAACGACGGATCCTCGCTCTTTCGCCCTGCGAGTTGAGGGCAATCCACGTGAGCCGCCTACGGACCTGTCACCGATCACCCGCGTGTGATGACAGCCGCCGTGATGACCATCTCCACGCGATAGCCGGGTGCGAGTCCGGCTTGAACGCAGGCGCGGGCGGGCGCGTGTCCTTCCGGCACCCAAGCGTCCCACAGAACATTCAAGGTCGGCCCCTCGGTCAAATCGGCCAGATAGATCAGCACCTGCAACATCCGCGTTCGATCGCTGCCCACCAACGCGAGCCGTCCCTCGATCTGAGCCAAAATTTGCGACACCTGTCCACCGAAATCTTGCTGAGGATCATCGGCCACTTCGACGAAATAGGCCGTCCCACCGTGGATCACTGCATCGGACCAGCGCCGCGTGACACCGTGTCGCTGAATGTCGTTCATGATCGCTCTCAGTCTTGTCGGTCGGTTTGACAGTGTGAGTTGGCCCGACACGAGTGCCTGACTTTCAAACCTCGCACGGGCTCCCAAAGCCTGTTTCAATGGGCAGCGAGGCGGGTTCTTAGCGATTCGCAGCCGCGTCTTGCAAGCCACGAGAGTCGGCACCAGAATCCGAGCGAGTTCCCTCAAAGTGCCCATTTCCGATCGCGTTGTCTTCCGACACCACGGTTAGAGGCCGCTTCGCGAAAGGTCCATTCCATGGTGAGCATGATCGAAGTGTCTGGCGTCCGGTATTGCGTGGCCGATGAGGGACACGGCCCGGCGATGTTGTTCGTTCACGGATTTCCGCTCGATCACACGATGTGGCGGGCGCAGATCAACGAGTTCTCGAAAACTCATCGCGTCATCGCGCCGGACCTGCGCGGATTTGGAGGGACCGACGGCGCGCTGTACTCGGTCTCGATGGAGCAGTTCGCCGACGATCTGAACGGATTGCTGGACGCCCTCGCGGTCGAGGGGCCGGTCGTCTTCTGCGGCCTGTCGATGGGCGGCTACATTGCGTGGCAGTTCGTGCAGCGGCATCCGGCTCGCGTCGCGAAGCTGATCGTCTGCGACACGCGCGCGGCGGCCGACTCACCCGAAGCAGCAGCCAATCGCCTGAAGATGGCCGACATCGTGTTGAAGGAAGGCCCCGAACCAGTCGTGTGGGCGATGATGCCGAAGCTGTTCGCTCAATGTTCGTCCGAACACCGCCCAGCCGCGATCGCCTCCGTCCGACAGATGGTGATGAACAGCAACCCGATCGCCATCGCAGCGGCTCACCGAGGCATGGCCGTCCGCCCCGACGTGACTTCATTCCTGCCGACGCTTCGCCTCCCGACCCTCGTAATCTGCGGCGAGCACGACGCGATCTCACCCCCCGCCGAAATGAAAGCCATCGCCGACGCGATCCCCAATGCCCGCTTCGCCCTCATCCCCAACGCCGGTCACATGGCCCCGCTGGAACAGCCGGACACAGTCAACGCGGCGATCCGGCAATTCCTCACGCGATGACTTGTCACCACTCCCGAACCATGACATCTGAGGCAAAGATCATTTCGATGCTGAAGCGGGAACTGCATCGAGATCGCTGACGCGGAGAATCATTTTCGATAAAGGATCGGTCTTCGAGTGGCTCTCAATCTGCCCCTTGAGGACGGCGGGTTTGTGAACGAGGGACTCTGCTTTGGCTTGAAGGACCGTATCGGCACGCAAATCGAGCGGCCACGAAATGCCATCGGCCTCGATGACGGTTGTGACCACGCTGTTCGAGGTCTTTTCCTTCGCCTTCAACGTCCCAAGGACCGTCACGTTGGTCTTCTCTTGGTGTTTACTGGCGTCCCGTTCCACGAGTCGCTTCACATCGACGATCCAGCGCACCGGGACTTCCACTCCTGCAACGCGACGCAGTGATCCAGTGACGGTCACCGGTTGCTTGTGGTGAGCCTCTGCCCATGCCCGCGTGTCATCGTCGTTCAGTTTCAGTTCCCAGACGATCCCGTTGAACCTGATCGTCGTCCCCGTCGTTTCGCTGCCGATCGCCACGACTCCATGCCGCAACTGGCCGTGACATTCGACGTGAATCGACGATTCGCTCGGCTGAGCGGACTCTGTTCCGCAGACCACAACCGAAACGACCAGCAGGCAGAGCAGAGCAGTCGTCAATCGCAACATTTCAAACTCCGGAGCGGCATGTTTTTTGGAGGAGCATCAGGTTTGTCGAACGGATGATTTGAATGAGCGGGGATCACAACAGGCAGCGGTCTTCAGTTGCCTCTAATCATTCCACTGTACGAGTTGTTCGGGACTCACTCGCATTCGAGTCTCAACGATCGGCAGCGGTCGGCGGGCAACGTCACTCGGTGACCCCGCCGAATAAGCTTGAATCAGCATCATGCCGGAGTCGAATTTCAAATTGGCACCACGATCCATCCAGACCTTCCAGTAAATCGTGTGATCGCCCGCTGGCAGTTGGATCGTGTGATTCGATCCCAGATTGACCCAACCGCCTGACGACTTGAGTTCCGGGTTGCGAATCGATTCCAGCCAGTACTGATCGACAGGCGACTTGTTAGCGAACCCCGTGGCGAATCGAGTGGCCCCGCCGAGGCTGACAACATTAGAGTTGGCGACAATCCGTACCATCGCCGGTTGCTTCAGTGAGATCGTTGCGCTGGCAATCGTCCGGCTTTCTGATGCAGTAATCTGACCGGAGTCAAAGCGAGCCTCGGCCGTCGCGGCCAGTCGATTCTGCGCGACGGGTAGGCTCGGTACGGGTTGAGGTTGGGGAGGTGTTGGCTCGGGTTTCGGTGGTGCCTGACCGAGAAACGAAATGTCGAGCACCCCACCGGGAACACGCGCGGGCGCGGTGTAGCCCCATAAGTTCTTCAGGGCGGGAACGGGGCGTGCGTTGGCGTACAGCAGATCGCGCACGGTCGTCATCTGCACGGGATCCTGAGCGGGAGACGAAAACGTCTTGGCCCAGACCAGGACCGCCGCTCCGGCCACGTGCGGTGCGGCCATTGAGGTGCCGTCGAGCCTGGCGTACTGATTGTTCCGAACCGTACTGACGATGCCGACGCCGGGTGCCCCGATATCCACCGACCGCTGGCCGTAGTGACTGAAGGAACCGCGTGCGTTGTTCACGTCGATCGCTCCTACCGTGATCACGTTCGACTGCGGCAACGAGGCCGGGTAGTAGGGAGAGCTGTCGTTGTTGTTGCCGACCGAGGCCGTGTTTCCCGCAGCAGCGACGAATAGAACGCCCTTTCGCTCGGCACGAGAAACCGCTTCGACCAACTCTTGCGACGAACCAGGACCTGCCCAGCTATTGCTGAGGACATGAGCGCCATTCGCGACCGCCCAGTCGATGCACTTCACGGCGTCTGAGGTCGAACCCGATCCATCCGGCCCCATGAATCGCATGGCCATGATCTGAGCTTTCCAAGTGACTCCCACCACGCCCACGCCATTGTTCCCCACGCCGGCGATCGTCCCCGCACAGTGAGTTCCGTGATCCTGTTCATCCATCGGATCATTGTCGTCATCGTAGAAGTCGTATCCATAGCTGCCCCCTTTCGACCACATGTTGGCCTTGAGATCAGGGTGGTTGTAGTCGACGCCAGTATCAATCACCGCGACGACGATTTTCGGTGCTTCACGAATACTGGCCCATGCCTGGGGAGCACCGATATTTTTCAAACCCCACAAATCGGGATAGGCCGGATCAGCGGGTGTCGTCGCGGTTGTCATCACCGACAGTCGCCCGGCGGATTCCCCGATCGGGACCGACATCACATAATCCGGCGCGGCGTAGAGAACAGCTTCGTCAGCCAGCAGGGTGTTCACCGTCGTAGCTGTCACCGTCGCGACCGGTTCCACGATGAGAAACGAGCCCTGCTGATAGTCTTCGACCTTGCGGAGTCCCGCGTTGGCCAGCGTCTCGTCCGACGGTCTTTCTCCGTTTGTCTGATAGCTGAGCAGCAGCCGCGTGGCCTTGCGAGTGACCTCGGGTATCTGATCACTCTGGCTGATGCTGGCAGCCATGCTTTGGACGCGGTTCTTACAGTGAGCCTTGCCGCGAAAGACCGCCTTTCCCCGGCAAGACATTCCGACCAGTTCGGCGTCAGATTGCTGGACCAAAAACAGTTCGGGAGCCAGTCGTCGTTCTTCACTTGGCTTGGGCGCGACAACCCAGGTATCGGCCAGCACGATGTTCTGAACCACGATGTTCTGAACAAGGAGAACGCACGCCGCCATGCCCGCAACGCGGAAAGATTTTCGCATGGTCGTGGGTACCTTTGCGATTCGAATGATCACGGCAACGACCGGGCCGGGCGACAACTACGAATCGGTCATTCAAAACTTCAAACCACGCAAACCGAGGCCCAACGGAATTGTGGAGGGATCAGAGCTTGGTACGCCCCTTCTGTCGCGAGAATCCACACGAACCTTTGGCCCTCAATCGGTCAGGGCCGGCCTAGTGGCAGCGAACTCCAACGACGGAAGAAATCGAATTCAGTGAGCATGTTTCAGGAGATCGCTCGGAAGTTAACGGACTCTTCAGAATGCGTAAACATCAGCTTCAGGACCTCCCCGCCCGAGCAGTTGTCACTCCCTTGTGTGTTTTCGTTTGCCGAACGTGAAAGCAACCTTGTCACAACGTTCACGGGACGCCATTTCCGATTAGGCGACCGGCAGGAGTTCTCTTCCCCAGACCAACTCAAAGGGAGAGTGAGGGAGTCCATCGAGCGACTCCCTCACTCTCCCTTTGAGACGTTGCGCTGTTTTTGATTTCGCTCCAACGGGGGGCCTCGGAGACCAGCCCAAGGCTCAGCGAGCCTCCGCGAGCGCCACCCTGGGTTTGTGAGCGTGTCTGGATCGTGCCCTGTCGGGGCACCGGAGGTTTGACGGATCGGTCTCACACGGCCGCCGGGTGGCTGAGTCAGAACGAAGAGATGGCCCGGAAATTGAGGGCCACGCGACTTCTCTCAAGGCCTTTCCGTTGGTCAGACCCCGCCACCCCGCCGCTGAAAGCAGGAGAACGTCAACTCCCGAGCATGCCCCTCGCCATCAAAGTGCAGGATTCGCCTTTGGGGAGGAACGTCGTGCCATCGGTGAATCACCCGCAATTCAAACAACGACAACAACTCAGCAAACCCACAGCCATGCAAATCCGAGTGCCATGGCCCCGGAGTCCTCGACATGGCCGTGCTGCTTTTCAGGAGCTACTTCACCGGCATTCCATCGTCTCTCAACCATCGGCACGGCTTCGTCGAAGACTCCGAAACCGTGGCACCTGCACCCGCCGAGCCACCCCGCCTGCATTGTTATGCTTGTTCGTCGAGTTGTTTAAGAGATTTTCCGTCCTCCGTTTTCCACGCGGTAAGCCCGTTGGCACTCCCTCCGTGAATAATTACTGCCGCAGATGATGGGCTCGAAAACTCCACATCCTTTGTGAAGACCAAGTAGCCGTCTTTCTCGATGAGCGTGCCATCAGCGATGAGTTGCTTGCGCTGAGCTATGACGTAGGGGTATCTTTCGGCACCGGGACGTTCCGCCAACACGGCTGTCGAGCCGTGGAAAATGACGAAGCCATTCGCGGTTCGCTGCCCTCGGGCCTCGGCTCCCTTGTTACGGCAAAAGAGTACGCCGCCTGGTTGGGCCTTTTCGGTGGTTTGAGTGATTGGCGCGAGTATGTCGGAGCCAAGTACAGGAAGGAGCTGTCGAATACGAGCCAGAAATACTTCCATATCCTCGCGGTCGGATTCTGGAAGTTTCGAGCCGCTAGCCAAATTCTGTTCGAGCGTAAACCTGCCGATTTCCGTCGCCTCGGCGAGAAGGCGGCTTTCAAGATATCTCACATGCGCTTTGGTCAAGTTTTCGTCCTTGCTGACGAAAACGATGGCTGAGACCCAGAACTCCTTGGTCTTGTGTTGCTTGAGTCGCTCGCGAATGACCTCTGCCTCGCCTATGTAAGCGCGGGCTGCGTTTGTCTGAGGGTCACTGCCAATGAGAATATAGACCCCGGCTTTTTCGAGTTCCTCGCGAGCAAGAAGTTCATCTAATTCGGTACGGGGTGCGGCGACAGCCTTGCCCGTCCAGTTTGAGATTTCGGCAGTACGTAGGCTCTTCGCGTCGCCTCGCGGAAGGAAGAGCTTGATGGTGGCTGATGTCATGAGTTCTCTATTCGAATCCCAAGTCCAGTAGGGTGGGCATTGCCCACCATGTTTGTTGAATACGAGTGATGGGTGATGCTCACTTTACAAAACGACAGCTCACCGTTTCGGCCAGTTGAGATGTCTGTGCAGGAACTCGTAGGTGGCCTGACCGTTGATGGTGTGGGGGCCGTTGAAGAATTCGATTTCGGTTTTGTCGCCGAGGCCGAGTTTGTTGTAGTGCCTTCTGACCTTGGCGTATTCCCACGCGACCCATTCGTCTTCGCCGACTCCGTCGTCGTGACCTCGTTCGACCATGAACGGTCTCGGCGTCATCAGGTTTGACAGTTCCGCGTAGTTGGCGATGTGGCCCATGTTCCACTCGAAGATTTCGTACTCGGGCGTGAAGACGTAGCTGTACGGGTCGCTGGTCGAGGCGTTCTTGGCGACCCATTCGTTGTAGTCGGCCGAGCAGATCGACAGGCAGTAGCCGGGGAGTTTGATGGTCGAGAGTTGAGGGTTGAGGGCAGACACGGGGAGTTCGACTTTGCGATTTTGTGGCAGCATCGGGGGGACTCGCATCGCCGTCTTGCCGCCGTAGCTCAGGCCATAGAACGCGAGGCGGTTCGGATCGACGTTGGGAAGTGTGGCGAGCCAGTTCAGCGTGACTTGATGTTGCGGGATGATGTAGCTGAACAGCGACCGGCCAAGCGGGTTCGACTTGCGTTGGAGCGTGCGGAAGAGGTCTTTGCCTCGATACGGGTTCTGTGGGGCGTAGGTGATGAAGCCGCGCTTGGCCAGTTCCACCGCGAAGCTCTTGTAGTACTTGTAGCCGTCCGCCGGAGGGCCGCTGATCGTGTCCATCGGGACTCCTTCGAGACCGTGCTGACAAACGACGACCGGCCGTTTCTCACCCGGCTTCAGATCCGTCGGCAACAGCAGGATGCCCGTGGCGACCACGTCGGGGTAGACATCGAGAACGACTTCGTAGCCGGTGTACTCTTTCTCGTCGAGCACCTTCCGCGTGCGCGGGTTCAGCGGCATCGTTGGCTCGGGGAGCTTGCCGATCAGTTCCTCATAGACCTTGTTCCGCAGGACATCGGCGGTCGCGACCCACTTCTCGACACTCGACCGATCAGCCGAGGACCAGTACTGGTTCCGCACGCGGAACGATTTGCGAAGCAGCTTTTGAGTGAACTCTGTCAACTCGCGCACCTGCCGCTGCTGACGGTCGTCGGCGTTGAATGCCTTTCTCGCATCGGCTCCCACTTTGGAAGGTGTAAGGCTGTGCGGCACCGAATGTCCAAGTTGCTTGAGGGCCTGCGTCGTGAGGAGCCTGGCCATCGGAGCGGTTTCCGGTGTTTGATCAGAGATGGCCCAACCGTGCTTGACCGCTGAACCGCCTACGGCATCGAGCTTGCTCCAATGGACCGCCGCTAGCTTGGTGGCGTTGAAGGCCGAGTGGGCATCGACTCGTTTGATGACTCCCGGCGCGGCCCCGGCTCCTCGTCCCGGTCGCGGCTTTGGTGGCCCATCCGATTCGGGGATGATCGGATTCATGTTCACACTGAGCAGCCGCGGAGCGATCAGGCTCGCGATGTCGGGATCATCAAACTCCTTGAGCAGCCCCCACACGTTGCGGTAGATCGGCTCCTGCCACACTGCGTCGCGCTGGTTGAAGTAGCCGCTGACGACCGCTCCGTCGATGCGGGTGTCGAGGGCCGCGCTGTAGAGGGCGAGCAGTCCGCCTTCGCTGACGCCCATCACGGCGATTGGCAGCTTCTTGCCATCGGCCTCGTTGCGGGACGTGAACTGATCGACGGCCGCCATCACCTTTTGAACCTCATAGCCGATGACGTGCCGGCCCATCTCGAAGGCGGAGCGATAGACCCACTCGCGATGCGTTTGATTGGTGAAGCGATTGAGTTCAGGACTGCCCGAGAACGTGTCGTCGCGGCTGATGAGCGTCGGGACGAGCACCTCGCACCCGAACGCGGCCAGATGCGCAGCGAAGTGCGACGCGGGATCGACTCCCGGCGCGAGGCCCACGATCATCTCGGGCGTCCAGTCGGCATCGGGCAGCGCGATGACGCGCGCCACGGCGGGAGCCTTCGGCTTGAGAAACAGCCCCTCGGCCGTGACGCCATCCAGCACGGGCCATCTCACGGAGTAGACCGAGTACGAACCATCGGCCGCAGTCGCGACGAGCGAATCGTCAATCGTGGACGAGATGAACTCCAAGCCCTTCGCGGGGACTCGCGGATCGACGGCCCCGATGATCGTGCGGAACTTCTCGCGGTACGGCGCGATGCTCTTCTCATACGCTTCGAGGCTGCTGTAATCGCGCTTCCAGAGGGAGTCCCTCGCGCCGCGCGCCTGCTCAATTTCCTTGAGGCAGAACCGGTCGAGTCCCTCGATCATGAACACATCGAGCGGCTTGTCGATCGTCAGCGGCTGAGTCCCCGGCACTTGAGCCGGACGATCTTGAGCGAAGGTGCTGGTCACACACAGACAGACTGCCAACGTCATCACGAACCGGCGCATCAGGCTTCTCCCTTGAACGAGATTCACAAGTGAATCATCCCAGTTGATCGTTTTGCGGCGAGAAGTTGCCCCGCCTCAGACGAGGCAACTATACCGTGTGCGGTCACGAATGAAGCCTTGGCGAGCCGCACGCCGTAAGGCTGCGGGTTCTTGATCGCCGCAGGAAACCCGCAGCCTTACGGCATGCGGCTCGCCTAAAACACATCACTCGTAGCCGCGCGAGGTATATA
>JAYTXB010000094.1:0-3445 GCA_043743205.1 Schlesneria sp. | reverse complement strand
ACGGTGTTCGCTGGCCCTGGGCTGGTCTCCGAGGCCCCCTTGGGGCGAAGACGACTTCAATCCTCAAATAGCGCAACTTCTAAAAGCGTGAGCGAGGGAGTCGCTCAATGGACTCCCTCGCTCACGCTTTAATACCTCACGCGGCGGAGAATGCGGCTCGCTCAATTACACCTCGCACGGCCATGAGTGAGATGTTTTCAGCGAGCCGTGTGCCGTGAGGCCACGGGTTCTGCGGCGATCAAGAACCCGCAGCCTGACGGCCTGCGGCTCACCAAACTCCGACAGTCATTGATGCGCCAGCCCTTAGGCGTCAGCCCAATGGCACTTGTCTTAGAAATTAGCCGGAACGCGCTAGCGTCCGGTTTGCTGAGAACGGCGAGAACCGAACGCTAGCGCGTTCCGGCTGATGTGTCCTGTTGCTCTAAAACAAGTGCCATTGGGCTGACGCCACCCGGCTCACCTAAACCGCAGATTCGTCGTATCAACCGCATTGAGAACTCCTTCACTTGGAGATGATTTTGGGGGATCACCGCGTTTCAATCGCAATGGTTTTCTTGATCAACTTGCCGGGATCGAACCCCGCCTTCACCGAGCCATCGTCGCGATTGAGCGCGAAGAACGGATGCACGACCCGATCCACAACGTCCTTGCCGCGCAGCAGGACTCCCGATTCAAACGCGTCCGTCGCGGCGAAGTCCGTCAGGCCATTGGGCGTGGCGAGGCCCAGTTCACCTGCGGCTCCGTGCAGCGTCATGCCCGCGCGTTGCCCCGCGCCGTCGCGCAGATTCACGGCGGAATCGACGCCCAGCTTCGTTTCCAACTGCGACAGATCAAACGGAAGCTGAAGCGGATCCTCGTAGAGCAACGGCAGCGACGCGATCGACACGAACCAGTCGGCGCGCACGAACGGGATCGGCCGCACCAACCCTGCCGCTCCCAGGTAGCCTTCCGCCAGTTGCCGCCAAGCGTCCGAATCCTCGTAGACCAGCGAGTACGGATATTCGAGCAACACCAGGTCGTACAGATTGAGCTTGCTGCGGACAGACGGCTTGCCCTCGACGATCTGCTCGAAGGGCTGTTGATTCCAGCCCACGTCTCGAATGTCGAGGACGAACACCGTGTTCGTGGGCTCAATTTCCTTGGGTCGAACAATCTGTTGCTTCCACGACAAATGATTGATCACCTTGGCCAGAGCATCGCGATGCAGCGTCAACTCGCCCTGCGTGGCCCCGCTCGTCAGCAAACGATTGCTGCTGAAATAATGCAGGAATGGGCAACGCTCGGACGGCTGAGTCCTCACATGGAGCGAATCTAAGGCGAGCACATTGAAGGAACGTGCTCGCGCGCTGGCCAAACAGGGAGATTATGCCAAGGCGATCAAGGCGTTTGAGGCGGCTTTGGCGGCAGCCACTCGGGCCTACGGCGCTACCGATCAGCGAACCGACATCGTGATCAACGAACTGGCCATCGCGCACTACAACTAGGGAAATTATGCGGAGGTCGAGTCGCTCTATTTGCGAGTGCTCCGCAATACCGAGGCGCGACCGGCCGGTATCACCGAGGCGAGGAAGGAGTGGGACAAAAATTATGATGTCGGCACGTGCTTGAACAATCTCGGTGCCTTGTACGACGAGATGGGCGACTACGCGCAGGCGGAAGAAATGTACCTGCGCAGCCTGAGTCTGGCCGACCAGTTGACGTTCCTGAAGGTGACCGACGAGAACTACCTGCACGGCGCGCTGTCGCTGGCATTGCTGCGCCGCGAAGACACGGCCCTCGTCTTGACTCAGATTGTCGCAATCTGAGTCCATTTGGCCGCAATGTCAGCCCGTTTCCTCGCAGTGTCAGCCGACTTGGCCGCGATGTCAGCCAACTCGTAGGCGGTGTCAGCCTGTTCCGTCGCGGTGTGAGCCGACTCGGCCACAGCTCCTGCCCATTCCGTCGCAGTTCCAGTCCGTCCCGTCGAGATTCGAGTCCGATTCGTGACGGTCGAGTGGCCACGAAGTCCCAGAAACGGATGTGCGGGCCGGGTCAGGTGCAGCGTCTGGTTCGGTGTCACTGCACACCCACTCGTTCCTTTGTTTCAGCGATCACCGCTTCAAGTATCTCGACCGGAACTTCACCGTTAAATGTTTGAACGACATACTGGCCGACTGCATCCCAGTAGATCACCTCAGCAGCAACTTCGGTTTTGCCACAGCGCTCTCGATGCAAACGCATTCCCGCAAAACCGTCGGTGTTATCCGCAACGTAAACTGTCCAGTAGCGTGCGTGGGCAAACTGTCGGTCCATTTGTATGACGCCTAACGTCGAAGGTAAGCTGGCCAGCCCGCAGCATGGTCATCAGTGCAATATCTTGGCAATTCGACTGCCCGCAAAGTGCCCACAAACGGTGCAAGCTACAAGAACAAGCAGTGCGAAGGTAACGAATGCGGCGTAGCGCCGCGTCGTCGGCCACGACGAAGTCAGCGGGCTGGCCAAGATGACAGCAGCGACGACGAGACTCCCTGCGGTGGTGAATGCTGTCGGCCAAGTGAAAGCATTGCGAACCTCGCCGACTGTCGCTGCGGTAGGGAAACCGCCCTCGTAGAAGCGGCCCTGAAGCCAGACGCCGAACAAGCCGCCGGCTGTGAGTACAGCACCCACCAGCAAAACGACCCAACATGCCGCTTTGTGTGTGTTGATTTTCACGGTGCGCATAATGCCGCCTAATAGCCTGTTGAATAACGTAGGATGGGCACCTTGCCCGTCCGCTTTCCAAGCACAAAACGGACGGCCTGGGAGGCCATCCTACGTTATTCAACAGGCTGCTAACGCCCGCGATGAGCTTGTCGCGTACTATTGGTTTCCATCAAAATACGGCGGGTACGCGACTTAGTTCAATCGCTTTTTTATCTGGCGGTTCAATACTGCCAATCTTTGACGCCGGTAGCGATTTCGCTCAACAAGTTGTTGCGAGCCGTATCGTTGGCCAATTGATTTGCAACCGCAGTCGCTTCAGAAATCTTGCCTTTTCTCGCCAAGGACTTACTGCACATGGAACACAAGTTGTCATGTGAGCTTCCCGCGTCAATCAATCCAATCACCTTAAGCACAACATCGCCCTCGCCCGCCTCGGCTGCGTCCTGTCCAACCTGTACTAGAGTGTTGTGACGGGCAGTATTATTTTTCATTGCGAGTGCAGCATCTAATCGGCCCGATATTTCAGTCGGGGCAGCACTCATTGTTGAGACCTGATCTTGGTAGCCAGCAACAAGTATTAGGAGCAGGCAAATATTTGTGATGATCTTCAAGCGATTTTTTCTTCAATCGAGAGTTTTGGGGTGCATGACTGACCAGATAACAGTTATACCTCGCGCGGCGGAAAATGAGGTGTCGAGAGATCAGCCGGAACGCGCTCGCGTCCGGTTCGGAATTCAATCGTCTCTCGAACCGGACGCGAGCG
>JAYTXB010000093.1:0-1461 GCA_043743205.1 Schlesneria sp. | reverse complement strand
GCTCGCCGTTCGATGATCGACGTTTCCCCTGACGCGAGTGATGTCGTGTCAACTCCGAAGAAGCCCCTCACCCTAACCCTCTCCCCGCAAGGCCGGGGCGAGGGGACAAGACGAAGACTCGCCGATGACCTCTCAAGTTGAAGTTGCCTCATCACTCGAACGTTACAGCCGCCAGATGCGGTTTGCCGGGATTGGTCCCGAGGGGCAAGTGAAAATACGCGCGGCGAGGGTGTTGTTGTGCGGGTGCGGGGCGTTGGGGACGGTGCTGGCTGACACGCTCGTGCGGGCGGGAGTTGGCTTCCTGCGGATTGTCGATCGGGATTTCGTCGATCTCTCCAACTTGCAGCGTCAGGTGTTGTTCGATGAGCAGGATGTGGCCGAACATTTGCCGAAGGCGATTGTCGCGGCGAATAAACTGGCGCGAGTCAACTCGCAGGTGACGCTCGAACCGCACGTGGCCGATGTCGATTGGCGGAACGTGCGCGAGTTCGCTCGCGATGTGGATTTGATCCTCGACGGGACCGACAACTTTGAGACGCGATTCCTCATCAACGATGTTTCGCTGGAGACCGGCATCCCGTGGGTCTATGCGGGAGTTGTCGGCAGTCACGGCCAGACGATGGCGATCTTTCCCGGTGAGTCGGCCTGTCTGCGGTGCGTGATCGAATCGCCTCCCGATCCGGGATCAACCGAAACGTGCGACACCGCCGGTGTGATCGCTCCCGCGATTCATATGGTCACCGCACTGCAAGCGACCACCGCGCTGAAAATCCTGTCGGGGCAACGGCAGCTCGTCGCACCGAAGCTGTCGATCGTCGATGTCTGGGAGGGAACGCTGCGACAGATGAACGTCGATGGCTTGCGCGAACGTGGAGATTGTCCCGCGTGCAGTCACGGCCGACGCGACTTCTTGAACGGAGGCCACTCGTCGCAATCGACGGTGTTGTGCGGCAGGAACTCGGTCCAGATCACACCGGCTGAACCGGGACGCCTGTCACTGGAAGACCTCGCCGCACGACTGGCTCCGTTGGGAGAAGTGACTCGCAACCCGTTCCTCCTCCGCTTCCAACCGCGCGGCGAAACACGGACTGCTGATTCATCGACTTCAAGTGACCCGTGCGAGTATCAGCTCACGATCTTTCGAGACGGCCGCGCGATCGTGCAGGGAACGGAAGACCTCGCCATCGCACGCGGTCTCTACGCAAGGTATGTCGGTTCGTGAGCATCGCACCTCGGAAAAATTCCCCTTGCACACGGCTTCGCTTTGATTCCATCCGTCTCGCACGCGGTGAATTGGCCCAAGGTCGTGCCCGCACACGACAGGGGCGCGTTTACGCCAAAGCCAACGTCCAAGCAGCGGTCGCTCGTCTATACCTCGCGCGGCGACGAGTGATGTGTTTTAGGCGAGCCGCATGCCGTCAGGCTGCGGGTTTCCTGCGGCGATCAAGAACCCGCAGCCTG
>JAYTXB010000092.1:0-1085 GCA_043743205.1 Schlesneria sp. | reverse complement strand
ACTGCTGGGGTCGGACGGCATCAGTGACATGGAGACGGTCTACCTGATGTTCATCGTCCCCATACTCATCTGCATGACGGTCCAACATCCGCGCCGCATTCTCGGCGCGAATCATCGCGCACGTCTCGCGAATCTCTGCCGGTGTCGGGTCGGGCTGTCTTTGATGCCTCATCGCTGCTGCCATTCTACCGCGTCGTCCCGCCGGATGATGCCTGAGTCGCGGTCATCGCTCCGAACGCGGCAGACGCGAACGTCGCGAACCAATTTTGAGGAAACGGGCCAGCCCGACGAGCGAACTCGCCGGGACTGGCCCGCTGTTCCGGCTTCACAACCACGGAAGGGTCAAAAACCGTAGTCACGTCGCCGGTTGGTGTCGTTTGGCAAACCGCTGTGTGGCCCGCTCCAACACGTCATGACTACGACGCAAGTCCGCTACCTCACGTTCGACGACACGCAACGCAGCGGTTCGCCGTTCGCCAGTGAGTCGCAGTGCCGCGTCTTGTCGCGCGACCAATGCTTCCATCTGGCGGCAGTGTCCCCGCTCGTCATCGACTAACATTTTCGCGATTCGGTTTTCGGAGTTCGTCCGATTTTCAAGCATCATGTTTTCTGGCATGTGTTTTTCCTTTGTGATTGAGAATCAAAAACGGGAGTGGATCATGCCGCCGACGCGGAGGCACGTTCCATCTCGGTCAAATATCGCGTCAGTTCGGTCAGCCAAAGTTCCATCGGGTTGTTGTCCGGGAAACTAATACCGCCGAACGGACCATATATTCGTCGGATCGGATCGTGAATAGTCCCACCGCCTTCCTCCAATATATTCGCGATATGTTCCGCAGCGAGCAGCTTGTCACGCAGGTTTTCGGCCGCAGTCTGAATCTCGCGCATCCGGTCCAAGAACTCCGGCCCCGCCGCTTGGCAACATTCTGCGGAGAGTTGTGCCGCCAATGACCGATGATCCCCGTCTCCGTTGTTCATCCGCAGCATCAACATCGTCCGCGCCTGTTCCAGAACCGAGACGCGCCCTCGGATGTCATTGAGTTCCGCTCTCGCGTCAACGACAGACTGAAGTTTGTCCGCATGCG
>JAYTXB010000091.1:0-3679 GCA_043743205.1 Schlesneria sp. | reverse complement strand
GGGCCGCCCGGTCTCGTGAACTTCTTTGATTTCTTCGACGACCGCATCCCACTTCTCAGGCTCGGTACGATAGATCGCGTCGGGGAAGTTGATCCGCTTAAGCGGCCGGTTGGTCGGCACCGAGACCACGTCCAGCCGGTAGATTTTCAAAAACTCGGACGACTCGGTCATCGCCGTTCCGGTCATCCCGGACAGCTTGTTGTACAGCTTGAAGAAGTTTTGCAGCGTGACCGTCGCCAGCGTCTGAGTCTCTTCCTTGACCTTCACCCGCTCTTTCGACTCGACCGCCTGATGGAGGCCATCGCTCCACTGGCGACCTTCCATCATGCGTCCCGTGTGATCGTCGATGATGATGACTTCATCGTCACGCACGATGTAACTGACATCGCGTTTGTAGAGGTGGTGAGCCTTCAGCGCGTTGTCGATCAGATGCGGCCACTCCATGTTGCCGACCGTATAAAAGCTTTCGACTCCCGCGAGCTCTTCCGCATAACGCACACCGACCTCAGTCAAGTGACACGAGTGTTCCTTCTCCTTCAACTCGAAGTGAACGTCGCGTTGCAGTTGCCGCGCCAGCTTGTCGGCGACGGGGTACTTGGAGACATCGTCATGCGCACGCCCGGAAATAATCAGTGGCGTGCGTGCCTCATCAATCAGAATATTGTCGATTTCGTCGATGATGGCGTAGTTCAACCGTCCTTGAACCTGCTCCTCTTTGAACGACTTCATGTTGTCGCGCAGGTAGTCGAAACCGAACTCGTTGTTCGTGCCGTAGGTGATATCGCAACCGTAGGCAATCTGCTTCTCGGTATGACTCGTGTTGGACTGAATCGCGCCAATGGTCAGGCCGAGGCCCATGTGGAGCGGCCCCATCCATTCCATGTCGCGCTGAGCCAGATAATCGTTCACCGTGATGACGTGAACCGAACCGGCGACGGCATTCAAAAATGCCGGCAGCGACGCCACCAGCGTCTTGCCTTCCCCCGTGACCATCTCGGCAATCATCCCTTGATGCAGGATGTATCCGCCGACCATCTGCACGTCGTAATGACGCATCTTGAGATATCGCTTGCCCGCTTCACGCACGGCCGCGAAGGCATCCGGGACAAGATCGTCGAGCGTCTGCCCATCCTTCAACCGTCTTCTCAACTTTGCGGCGGTCTCGCGCAACTCGGCATCCGAGAGCAATTCCAACTGCGGTTCGAGTTGATTGATGCGATCGAGTATCGAGCCGGGAAGTATTTGCGACTTCCCCTGTCTGTCGCGCGAGAAACCGATCGCCTTCACACGTCGTTCGTTGGACGAACCGAACATCCCGGTGATGAACCGCTCGGCCCCTCCCAGTACGACGTTGACCGCATCACCCACCTTGTCGAGGAATTCCATGATTCATCCGTTGAAATGACGCGTGGCGCGTCGAACCTGCTCCGTTGTTTTTCGATCACCGTGCCCTATGCAACGCGGAACGGCGGCATGCTGCTCGCTTGTGGGCAATCACTCTGTAGTTGAAAGTCGTCTGCCGAACCGACAGGCTTGAGCTCACGAGACCGCCTCAGAATCTGTCAAATCGAGAGGGCGAAATTCGTCGCTGCTCACCCGAAAAATGACGTAACCCACTGAGGCGGCGAAGTCTATTGGCGTGCGGAAACTCGGTCAATGGCGGGTCTCTGATCCATCAATGCCAGTCGGCGACGGATCGAGGCAACCCTCGTGCCGTTCGCGGTCTCCGTGGACGCCGTTACAATCCCGCCCCCGCAAGGCGAGCGGCAAGAAGAAATGTCCCTGTAGGATGGGCACTCTGGCCCGTCCCGGCTGGAAGACAGAAATCCGGACGGGACGGGCCAGAGTGCCCATCCTACATCGCGGTATGACAATTCCTGCCGCTCGCCTAACAGCCCGTTGAAGAAGGATTTTGAAGTAACCCGAAGCGTCAGCGAGGGACGTATTTCTCGAACGTTTCGCACCACCACCGTCGCTCGCTCACGCTTCGGGTTACTTTTTCAACGGGCTGGTAATTCAGTGTTGATCGTTCATGGGAGACCTCGCCGCATGTCTGTTCTCGAAGATGCCAAGTATCAGACGGGCGATCCGGTTCTCCCCAATGACTGTCCTCCCGGTCTCATCATTAGCCCGGACACGCGCCGCGAAAACCGCATCCCGCCGGGACAGTCGCGCACGCGCAAGTGGCCCGTTCTCGACGCCTTTGGCCCGCCACTGGCCGATCTGTCCGACTGGCAACTCCGCGTGTGTGGCTTGGTGGAAAGACCGTTCACGTTGACTCGCGCCGACTACAACGCCTTGCCCCGAGTACAGGTCTTCTCCGACTTCCATTGCGTGACCAAGTGGTCGCGTCTCGGCAACGTGTGGGAAGGAGTCTCGACGCGCGAACTTCTGAACCGCGCGGGCGTGCTACCTGAAGCACGCTTCGTGGTCTGCCACGGATACGACAACGGCTGGACGACCAATCTCCCGTTGAGCGACTTCCTGCAAGAGGATTGTTTGCTCGCCGACTTGCACGACGGCCAGCCGATCTCGTTGGAACACGGCGGTCCCGTGCGAGGCCTGGTTCCGCAGCTCTATGCGTGGAAGAGTGCGAAGTGGATTTCGGCCATTGAACTCGTCGCCGAAGACCGAGCCGGCTATTGGGAAGAGGGTGGCTATCACATGCACGGCGACCCGTGGACCGAAGAACGCTTTCGCTCGGATCAAGTCCCACCGGGCTACTCCGACGACGGCAATCCGTAGGACTCGCCCATGAGCGGCACCGGACGATGGGCACTCTTGCCCGTCCGGCTTTTGGCCCAACTCGCAGTCACGCGAAAGCAGGATGGGCAAGAGTGCTCGTCTTCTCAATGGAATCCTCGCGATCCTGACGGCGCTGCTCCTCAGTTGGATAACGTTTTCTCGCTCGCTCGCCTAACATCCCGCCACTATGCCCTTCATCCGTATCGCCGCCGACACCTTGCCCGCCTTGATTGTGGGCGTCCTGTTACTGGGCTTCGCTCTCGTGTCAGCGTGGCTGCAAATTCGGAGTCATCGTGCGTTGTCCGAGTTGCTGGAAGAGAGTGCTGTCGGGCGAACGTTCCTCGACCGTCAACTGCGCCGCCGCTTGCAGGTCAGCGGATTGCTCGGCATCGTCGGAATCATGATCCCGCTGGGCGACCAACTCGAACAATTCTTTCGAGACCGCCCCGGACTGTTCTTCGTCTACTGGGTCGCCGTCCTGATTTTGGTGGCTTGGACTGTACTCATGGCACTGGGTGACTGGCTCTCTGTCTCCGTTTACTCGAACCTCGCCGACATGCAGCTTCAAGTAGAGCAACACCAGTTGGAAGAGGAAGTTCGCCGCTATCGAGCCAGCCAGAACGGACACGCGACCGACGCCGACTTGGAGTTGAACGAATGACCAGCCCCCGCAGCAACCCGCCGCGTCAGCGAGGGAATCGTACCGAACTTCTGGCCCGTACGATCACACTCTCCTTCGCTGATGCTGTGAGTGACTCAGCTCGGATTTTGCCACCTTTGGACTGCGGGGATTTATCACCGCTTTCCTTTCTCGTTTTGCGTTTTCCTTTTTGGCGAGCGGCAAGTACGGGCATACCCAGTCGTAGGATGGACGCCTCGTCCGTCCGTCACAGCCAGCGGCAACTCGGACGGACGAGGCGTCCATCCTACGGGT
>JAYTXB010000090.1:0-1593 GCA_043743205.1 Schlesneria sp. | reverse complement strand
GTGAGGCCCCGGGTTCTCAGCCAGATTCCAGAATCCGGGGCCTCACGGCACCCGGCTCACAAGACTTTTGTCGGAAACGTCATGACCGAGATTCACACGCCGTGGCACGAACACCACCAACGAACAGGGCAGGTTGGAGACCTGCCCTGTTCGTCAACTCGTCGTTTGTGCAAACGCGGTTCTCAGTTATCCAAGAAGAGCCGCTTGAAGGCGCGAGCGACGTTGCTCAGCGTGGCTTCGTTGCCCATTCGTTCCTGCTTCAACCATTTGAGCGGGAACTCATCGGGAACGCGTTCACTGCTGATGCGGTGAATGTCTTCCCAGACCATGACTCCCAGCAGTAACTCTTCGACGAGTGTGTCTTCGTCCTTCAACTCTTCGTAGCCCTTCTTTCGCATGACAGTCTCAAACGTCGTCATGCCGGAGAACGCCGCAGCGCGAGCCTTCTCCAGTTCCTGCTTCTTGTAGAACTGGTTGGCTTCGTACAGATCGCGGTGAGCTTCGGAGGTATCGCGATCCGCTTCGCAATTGCCGCGCATCCGCCAGTAGTAGTAATTGACCATTCGCCGATAGGACTCGACAGCGCGAGTTAACTTCACTGCATCATCGGGAGACTTCACGAAGCCTTTGATATCCTCGCGATTCATTTCCAACTGGATGTCAAATAATTCGTCGCCAATGGAAACGCGGAAAGTTTCCTTCCCGTACTTTTGCGTCCAGTCGCTGAGCGCCAACTGCCAAGCCTCGCGAGTCTCCTCACCGAACTTGCCGTCCTTTTGCAGCACCATCGCATAGTCGAACTGGCAACGGGCCGGCATCGAACGGAACAGACTGCGATCCAGAATGTGCTGTGCCCGAGTCTCTTCCTTGATGCAGGCCAATTCGGCGGCGGCTTTCGCGGCGAGATAACTATCGAGACCATCGGGATTGAATTCGGGATCGACTCCACCGTTGAACTTCGGGTCCGGGTCGTGCAAGAAGAACCGGCGGTAGTCTTTGGACTCGTCCGCAATGCCGATCTTCTTCTGCAGTACGTTGGCGACGTGATATTGCAAGTGCGTCGATTTGCGATTCCGCTCGACGCCGCGTTTGAGGAACTTGCCACCCGTCTTCACCCAGTAATAGCGATCAGGAACAGCATCCCATTCGGCCGACGTATTGAACGCCAGATTCCAGCCGTTGAACTCCCACACTTTTTCAAAGTGAGGTTGCAGCCGCACGATCGACTCCGTCACAGCCTGCATTTCGGCCCAGCGCTTCATGTCCTTTTGTTTGTCGAGATCGACCCACAGCAGATTGACGGCGACGCCGCGCATCCCGAGCAACACGAGATTCATGGCCGCACTGGACGGATCGACATCGCCGAGATCGCTCTCGCCGAGTTCGTATTGCGACCGCAACTGAGCCAGCTTGCCGCCCGAGCCAGCCTTGCCGTCGGAGGGGAGACCCAGCCAGATGATCGGAATCAGCAGAAACACGATCCCGCCGAGATACGTCAGCTTGCGGGATTGAGCGGTGGTCATGTTGTTCATTTGGACTCCAATTCACGAATCCGCAGTGCGAAGTACCCCAGCAGGACGCACGGCACCAAGT
>JAYTXB010000089.1:0-9160 GCA_043743205.1 Schlesneria sp. | reverse complement strand
TTAGCCGCAGGGCGCTAGCCCCGGTTAAGCGAAATCGAACCGGGGCTAGCGCCCTGCGGCTGATGTACCACAAGAATCAACACGAATGGCGGAGAGCCGTTTTATCCGTGCCCTGGCCCTGCCATCCGTGCGATTCCACGGATGGCAGGGCCAGGGCACGGATGAAGAAGGGGGAGAGTGACTGCCCCGTTGGAATTGTGAATCGTCGTCGGAGCTGAGGTTCGGTTGTCACTTCTCTCTCGCCAAGCAGGAGCTTGGCGGGAGTTCGTTCCCAAGCGGGAGCTTGGGAACGAGAAAAAACTTCCGAAGTCTTCGGAGACTTCGGAAGTTTGTCGATAGCTGCTACGGCTCGTGCTTCACATGGCGGGGATCGGTGGCCGCGATGATCTCGCTGATGCCCTTTTGATTGAAGCCCTTGTAGCCGTCGTTGCGTTGCAGGATTTCCAAGTGAGACCCCAACGCTCCGTTGGTCAGGAATTGTTGAGCCTGTTCATCGGTGATGAGGCCCGCCGCGCGGAGTCGTTCGATCCGTTGCGGCTGCACCGGCCAATGTTCGCCGCGCGTGAAGGCCTGTCGCAGATAGGGGTAGTCGGTGAACGGCGGCATCGTGTCGATTCCCGCCAGCTTGAGCTGATCGCGGGTCGCACTGAAGTCGAACTGGCATTCGAGATGATGCAGTCCCGCCTGCAAGAAAGCTTCGCCGTGCAGACCGCACCACAGACCGACGGTTCCGAGTTGATCGCGCGGCGGCAGCGGTTCGTGCGAGAAGTCTTGCGAGAGTTCTTCGGGCGACATGTCCACGTCAGCGAAGATGATGACCCCCGTGACGGGATGCTCGATGACCTGTGCCCCCCAGCCAGCATCGCGCCCCGCATAGAACCGCTCGCGACAGACGAACCCGAGTCGCTCCAAGAACGCGATCAGCGGCGCGAAGCCCGCGCGGCTGGAGCGGTACGTGTGGTGATCGTGATTCGCCCAACCGAGTCCCAGCGCGTCCTGCCTTGTTTTTTGAACTCGCCCCGCTCGATTGCGACGCAGCCAGTACTCGCGCTCGGCGGCGAAGAACAACTCGCACGCCCGGTCGCGTCCCAAGTCTGTGATCGCGGCCTCCACGAGCTGCGTCGCATGTGCGAATCCATCGGCATTTTGATCGAACTCGCGGTGTCGCAGTCGGAACGTTTCCGAGTGGCAAGCGATCGCACACAACGGCACGACCTCGTTCGCAGCCGGCTCGAAGGCCAATGATCCGTGACGCTCGACCACCCAGAGTTCGACGCCGTTCTCACACGCGATCCTCGCGCGTCGCAGTGACGCGCTCGGAGCGCCTTCGATTTCGATCTGTGTCAGTTCGTGAGCCGCCAAAAAATCGACGACCGACTCGACCTTGATCGCTAATTGCCTGCCGGTCATGAGGCTCACGGCGTGACACCGTACGCGCGGAAACAACCCCAGCGGGTGTTCCCAGACACCGCTGGATGACTCTGAACGTGATGGCCCTGAGTTCCCGTGCATCGCTGCTCCAGCGCCATTTGTCGCCAGCAGTTCCAGCACCACGTCATCGATAGCATGGCCGTGTCGATCCGAGCAAACTCCCGATGTACCGACCAGTCCCGACGGCACAACCATCGCCGCTGTGTCTCCCGCGTCCTGAGTGGACCTCACGTAACCGACGCGTCTCAACTCGGGAACCACTTCGTCATCAGCGGCCACTCCCAAATGGTCGAGCCAATCGAACAACCGCGTTCCCGACTCATCGAGCATCCGCCGCGCGAGGTTCGCCGCGAACGAGCAGCGTTGCAGACAATCGTCGAGGAATGCTTGTACGAACCGCGCCGGTTCCGGCTGTGGCGACCAAGAATGCTCCGTCAAAGCCGCAATTGAATCGGAGACCGGTGAACTGGATGCCAGTCCCTCCAGAACGGTTGGCGTGGTGATAGCGGACATCTTGCAAACTCCTTTCGGCAACACAGGCCGGGATCAAGCACACTGAGATTGCAGAATCATCGTCGCACGACGCGCTCGCGATGTCTGGTTGGCTTGCTCGCTTTTTGTCGGACGGCTCGCAGACCGCGCGAGCGACTTGACGTGAAATGGAACTGAGCCTGAACTCTCCCGCCGCCTTCAAACGGGGATGAGTAAAACGGGCAGTGGTCTTAGAAACGGCGCATCAATCACTGGCTGGGCGCGGGTCACGTGACCCGCGCCCAACAGGCCAATCCGGCGCGAATGTCATCGCTGCTGGATCAAGACGTTCGTGCCCTTCTTGTTCGACAGGACGATGTCCGGCAGTTTGTCGCCGTTGATGTCGCCGACGAAGAACTGAGTGCCGATGCCGGTGTCCGTTCCGGCGTCGATCTTGTGCTTGGTGAAGGTCGGAGCGGCTTTCTCGCCCTTCTTCACTTCGTACCAGCACATCACGATTTCACCCAGTGCATCGGGGTCGCCTTTGGAACCGTGGGCATAGAACCGCTTGCCGGTGATCAAATCCTTCTGGCCATCGCCGTTGATGTCTTGGTAGTGCAGAGCGTGAGTCTGCGAGAAGCTCTTGTCGATCTCGTGTTGCTCGAACTTCCCTTCGCCTTTGTTCTCGAACCACCAAACGCCGTGCGCGTGTGCGGAACTCATGAGGATGTCGTTGTCGCCGTCGCCATCGAGATCATCCGCGTGCATGTCGGCTGCGGCATGTGAACCACCCTCACCATTGGCACTGAGCGTGTGCTTGTGAAACGTCCACGGACCTTCGAGCTTGGCGGGCTGCTCCCACCAACCGGCGGGGATCAAAATGTCTTGCTTGCCGTCACGATTGAGATCGCCCACACCGAGGCCGTGGTAATAACGATGAGCCAGCGGGCCGAGCTTCTCACCACTGACCTGCCGATAGTCCCACTTCTTCTTCGCCATCTCGGGCGTGGGAATTTCGAGGTAGCCCATCATCTGTTCGGTTTCGGAGGTCATCACCAACTCGGGCTTGCCGTCACCGGTCACGTCGAGGAACTGAGGCGACTCACCCGCCGCGCTGTGCCAGATTTCGTACTGGTTCCACGGACCAGGTTTGTTCTGGGGGTTCTCGAACCAGTGACACGGCACGCCGGGGAAGCCGATTACGATGATGTCCTGCCAGCCATCGCCGCTGATGTCGTGCGTCCACAGCGCGAAGTTGTTGCTGTACGCGCCGTCGTTGATGTAGCGACGAATCCCTTCCGCCCGCAGTGGCCTCATCGTCCAGTTGCCGGTCTTGTACATGTTCGCGTCGGCAGGAGCCTCATACCACGCCTCACCATTGGTGATGTCGAGCCGCCCATCCTGGTTGAAGTCTCCGACGGCAACCCCTTCCGCGCGGAAGGCATCTTCAAACTTGATCCGCTCCCACTTGACGGGGGGCTCTTGCGCGAATCCCGTCGTAGCGGCAGCCGCCAGCAAACAGAAACCACTCAAGCAACCAGCCAACCGGCCAAATAACGAGCGACGCATGAAGTATCTCCCGAGAAGCAAGGACTCATTTGATGAACGACAACGCGGCGACACTCTAACGTCGAACCGCCGAGGCTTCACGTCCGGGGTGATCTGTGAGGAACAGAAGCCATTCATTCCAACATCAATAACCACGACGAATCGAGCATCGGCAAATGTCACTCAGAGTATTTCGTTAAAAATTAGTAACCTGAAGAGAAGCTTGCGGTGGCTTCCAACAATGGCCAGTAGAGTTCCACCGTCGATGCCTGATACACGTCTCAATGCCTTTTTCCCATCACGATTTTTGATGTCGAATCACTGTCGCAACCTCCCGATGAGGATTGTGCCTGTCTCCCTTTTTTCGGGCCTGTGTTGAAGTCGAACTGTCTATCTTCGCGAAAGGAAATGGAATGAGAATGTTGCGACTCTTGGGCTGCATCGCCCTGACAATGGTTCTGGTGCAGCCACCGGCGGGTGCAGCCGCACCGAAGCCGAAGGTGACCAAGCAAGTGGTTGTGATCAAGTCGAATGCGGGCGACATCGTCGGCAAGGGAGTCTTGACCACCACCACGGTGAACAGGAGATCGACACGATCACTCAGCGTAAAGGTGTCGAATTTTTCGTTGCCGCTGGGAACGAGATTGGGTGTTCGGATCAACACCGCCAGCGTCACCACGGGCGACGTTGTGCAAGAGGTCGATAACTACGACACCGATGGAGACGGAATCCCCAACGACCAAGACACCGATGATGACAACGACGGGATCAATGACTCCGCAGACCTCGACGACGATGACGATGGCATTCCCGACAGCCAGGAAGACGACGCCGATGACGACGGCATTCCCGATTTGCAAGACGACGATGATGATGACGACGGCATCTCGGACGACGACGAAGACAACGACGAAGACGGCATCCCTGACGATGAAGATGATGATGCCGATGGCGATGGCACCGCAGACGACGAAGAGGACTCCGATGACGATGACATCCCGAATTCAGAAGACGAGGACGACGACAACGACGGCATCCCCGACGATCTCGATGACGACGACGACGGCGATGGGATCCCCGATGATGTTGATCCCGATTACTCGGTGATCTCGGGCAAGATGAATGTCACGGCTAGCAGTGGTGTTCCCGCTGCGGCCAAGGGTGCCACGCTGTCGGTGCGATTGCCGAACGGTCTCGTGATCGCATCCGGAAAGTTCTGAAGGACAGGTCGAATGACATCCGGCAGTAACGCGATTCTGTTTCAGTGAACGAGGGAGTTGCTCGCGCGAAATGTGCGAGCGACTTCTCGCCCGAGCAGGGCGAGGGGCGAGAAAGCCAGAATTGAGTCACCGCACTCTCCGCGCGAGCCGCATCTGAAAGGATGCGGCTCGTTTGTTTATGTCTCACGCGATGAGAATGGACGTGTTGGTGCGACGATAAGTCTTCAGTCCTGGAACGACTGAGCTAGATCGGCGAGGCATTCCAGGACTCGCATTGGAAAATAAGTGGGCGAGAAGCTTACCCTACAACCCACCACGTGGATGGTGGTCGAGTTGTAGGCCAATCGCCGCAGCGGACTAAAGTATTCGAGGAACATTTCATGCTTTGTCGTTCCGGTGTCTTGGCTCTTGGATTTGTGATCGTCTCCGCAGCGCGAGGATTTGCTCAGACTGAAGAGCCTGCTTCAAAGCATTTTCAGCGGTTCATCCAGCAGCAGGGTCGAGACCTGCGTGCTCACGATACGGCGTCGGCGACGCAGGCCGACTGGGAACAGGCTCGCGTCCAACTGCGAGCCAACCTGCTCACCGCGTGGGGCGGCTTTCCCGCGACGCCGTGTCCCTTGGAAGCACGCTCGCTCGGAGAGATCAAGCGAGACGGCTATCGCATCGAGAAGATCGTGCTGCAAACATTGCCGGGAGTGTGGATGACCGCCAACGCCTACATCCCCGAGCGATCTGAGACAGCCTCACCGTCATCGAGCAAGTTCCCGGCGGTGCTGTGCGTTCACGGTCATTGGGCGGGAGCGAAGCAAGACCCCGTTGTGCAGTCGCGGTGCATTGGTCTGGTGAAGCTGGGGTTTGTCGTACTCTGCGTCGATGCTTTCGGAGCGGGTGAACGAGGCGTCGGTAAGAAATTGGGCGAGTATCACGGTGAGATGACCGGCGCGACGCTGCTGCCCGTCGGCAGGCCGCTATCAGGAATTCAGGTCTACGAGAACATGCGGGCCGTGGACTATCTTCGCTCACGTGCGGAGGTTGATCCCGATCGAATCGGCATCACGGGTGCCAGTGGTGGTGGCAATCAGTCCATGTATGCGGGAGCCTTCGACGAACGGTTCCGCTGCGTCGTGCCGACGTGTTCGGTCGGCAACTATCAGGCGTATCTCAGTGCCGCTTGCTGCATGTGCGAGGTCGTACCGGGCGCATTGCGTTTCACCGAAGAGGGCGATGTGTTGAGCCTCGCCGCGACGCGCGGACTGATGGTCACGAGTGCCACACAGGACGCCTTTCAGTTTTCAGTTGCGGAAGCCAAGAAATCGTTCGAGCGCGTCGCCGCGATCGCAAAACTATCCAACAGTACGCGGATCAAGCACACGATCATCGAGTCGCCGCACCACTACAACCAACCGATGCGCGAAGCGATGTACGGCTGGATGACGTTTCATTTGAAAGGGGCCGGAGAAGGAGGTCCGATCCCCGAACCCGACATCAAAACGGAAGACCCCGAATCACTCCGGTGCTATCCCGGTGAGTCGCGTCCCGACGACTACGTGACGATCCCGCAATTCGCGGCAGCGCTCGCGCGACAAGCGTTGTCGAAGCACCTCGCACCGACGAGTCTCGCGGCGGCGAAGGCGGCTCGCTCACAGCGGCTCATCGCGCTGGAGCACGTTCTCGGCGGGATGCCCCAGGTGACTGACCTCGCGCTACGAGTGGTCACGGCCGATGACGGTCGGAGCCAAACGCTGACCGGCGAGAGTGAACCTGGAATGCCGTTCCGTCTACAGCGCGATCATCGGGCCAAGCCGACCAAGCTGGTGGTGCTGTTGGACCTCGACGCGCCGATCGAACAGACTTTCTCGGGTGAGTCGGCTGCGAAATTGAGAAGCGAAGGCTGGGCGGTTGTCGTTCCCGAACTGCGAGCGACGGGGCGGACGGCTCCCGTCGGTGACAAAATTGGGCACGCTCCCGATCACAACTCGGCGGAGTGGTCGCTCTGGATCGGCCGGCCGTTGCTGGGTCAATGGGTCTGGGATGTTCGTCGAACGCTGGATGCTCTGCACGAGCAAGGCGGTTCGCTGCCGCACGAACTGCAAGTCTGCGGCAGCGGGTCGGCGGGTGTCATCGCGCTCTGTGCCGCCGCTCTTGACGAACGTATTTCACACGCGATGACCCTCAATTCGCTCGCCAGCTATGTCACGGATGAGCCGTATCGAGGCCAACGCCTCGGACTGATGGCACCCGGTATTTTGAGAGACGTGGGCGACATCGCTCACCTCGCCGCGCTGGTCGCACCGCGCGCTGTGACGATCTCCGGTGGAGTGACCGGCAGCGGCAAGCCGCTCACCTCACAGTCACTGAATGAACACTTCGCGATCAGCCGCGCCGCGTTCATTCAGTACGAAGCGTCATCATCATTGAAGATCGTCGCGTCCGAATAGCCTGAATATGACGCTGGGTGCCATGAGTGGTCGAGATCGATGACGAGTGGCTTCGCGACGAATGACAACCCAACTCTCACTCGACTGACGCAGTTTGAGCGGTCCAGCCGTGAAGGTACAGATCGCCGTTCAAGACCTCGAATGTGGACTCCACCAAGTTGAGAGCTTCGCGCATATCGCAGCGGCCTTCGCCCATCAGCGGTGACGGTGCCTGGACTCCACCGATCAGTTTTGGCGCGATGAACGCATGCACCTCGTCGATCAAATCGAGATCGAAGTACCGGCCGAGAACCTGGCCACCGCCTTCGACGAGTACGTTTGTGAAGCGTTGACGACCGAGTTCCGTGAGCAGGAGACGCAGGTCAGGCTGGTCGGTCGAGTCCGCCGTGATCGGGAGGATTTGAACACCGGCTTCGACCAGCGCGGAGCAACGTGCTCCGTCGGCGCGGGGTGTCGTCACGACGATTGTCGGCGTCTCGCGAGCGGTGCTGACCAGCTGTGATTGCAGCGGCGTGTTGGCGGCGGAATCGAGCACGATGCGTGTGGGAGTTCTCGGTCCCGCCGGTCGCGCCGTCAGTGCAGGATCGTCAGCGATGACCGTCCCCAGACCAACGACAATGGCATCCATGCGCCCGCGTAATTGATGCACGATCGCGCGCGAGGCTTCGTTCGTGATCCAGCGCGACGAACCGGTCTTGGACGCGAGTTTGCCGTCGAGTGTCATGGCCCATTTCGCGTGGACCCACGGCAGACCCACGGTCATCAACTTCTCGAACGGCGCGATCAGACGGCGAGCCTCGCTGGCGAGCAGTCCCACTTCCACTTCGATCCCGGCCGCACGTAGCTCTGCGAGGCCACCTCCGTTGACGTGTGCTGCGGGATCCGTTGTGGCCACCACCACGCGACGAAGGCCCGCCGCAATCAACGCGCGCGAGCAAGGGGGCGTCTTACCGAAGTGACAACACGGTTCGAGCGTCACGTAAAGTGTGGCACCGCGCGCGGAAGAACCTGCCGCCGCGAGTGCCAGCACTTCAGCATGAGGCCCGCCGAATCGTTCGTGCCAACCTTCACCCACCACACGGCCATCGTTGGCCACGAGGACCGCTCCCACGGCGGGATTCGGCTCGACGCAACCGAAGCCGCGCCGCGCGAGTTCCAAGGCGCGACTCATGGCCTCAACGGGAGTGACAATCGGTTGCGACATGAAGCTTCACCGTGATCGTGAGACGATCGGCATGAGTACTCTGCCCCACGCCAACCCGAAGCGTGAGCGAGGGAGTCGATTGAACGACGCTCACACCCTCGAGTTGGCAAGCCATTTCCTGCCGGTCGCCTTAGCGGCCCGTTGAAAAACGTAGGATGGGCATCTGGCCCGTCCAATTTCCCGCAGAAAAATGACGGCCTAGAAGGCCATCCTACAGTTTTTCAACGGGCTGCTAGCACTGGTCTGGCACGAGTGACACATTTGTATTGCCCTAATCGAGCGAGGTCTGACGCCGCTCGGAAGAGCCTCTCACTTCATGAGGACATCACTGACCTGGCAGCCACAGCTTGTTGCCACCGGCTACCGGGGCGGAAGTGCCGGGAGTCCAGACGCCACCCACAGGAGCAGAGAGGCTGTCCGCCGTGATGAGGCTGATCGACTCCCACGGTGAGGGGATGCCCACCGATTGCAACAGCCGCTCGACATGACCACGCATCTGCGGCACCTTGGGCGAGTAGTAATTGACGAGCCGATCAAACAACGGTTGCAGGCCCGGATCACTCGGCTCTTCCAGTCGCACGGTCAACTCGGTCATGTCCCAATTCAAGTTGTACTCGAAGTTCGAGCCGTCCTCGGGAGCGGATGCACGAGCCTCATTGATCCATTGCAGCGCTTCCTCGTGACGACCATGTCGGGTGCAGAGTTCGACGGCTGCTCGGTAGACACGCTGGAGATCGAGTTCCGCTTTGCAGGCCGGGCGCGTCAGAGCCACTTTCAGCACGCTGTACAGGAACCGGTTGTGATGCGTCAGCAGCGCGCGGTTCACGACGGCATTGAGCTGAGCA
>JAYTXB010000088.1:0-9483 GCA_043743205.1 Schlesneria sp. | reverse complement strand
GGACTGCTTCGGATGCGGCCGCAGTTTCGACACGGGCCACGACTCGATTCGCCGTTCGATTTTCACTCCAACCTTCTTATCGAAATTGTCGGTACTCATCAGAACCTCCGTGCCCATAATTGAGCCTTTGTGATCCGATGATTGAGGTCGCCACGCGACAAACGTGACGGACTTAAAAACACCTCGATCAAATCTGGCTGGTCAAAGTGACCGGCGTCGAACCACCAAAGTTATTCTCTTTGAAAATGTGAAGTCGTGCTGGCAAACATGGCCTCTTTTTCTAAAAAACATAAAAGTCATTTCAACCACGGCAGCAGCGCCGGGGATTGATGCGAACCGACGAGTTGCGATGGTGACATCAACGCAGAGACTAAAGCCACGAGGGCGAAAGACCGAAGCCGTTTGAAGAGGAGCTTCCGCGGTGAATGTTCAGTGGTCGCGGGCAATGGCCTAGCTTCACGCCCGACAAGAAGCATCCCAGCAGTAGACCACTCGCCGCGCAAGCGAATGCCGTTCGTGTAGCAAGCCGGATTATCGGCATTCAAACTCCGCTGCACGTCGCGGACAGGCTGTGGGCATTGCAACGGCTTCTGGACGGCTAACACCGCAACTGACCCCGACCGGTGCAGCAACGCAGGAAGTGGGCCATCGGTGCGTTTATCAAGGCGGCGGAATGTCCATGCCACTGCAAACTCTTCACCGCTCAGCGAGACGCGGCTATCAACTGCCAGCTCACGTTTCAGCATGGCTGGAGCTGGTACCTCTGAAGCGTGACTGGGGATGCACGGCACGCGAACTCACCTCAAGCGATTGACCTCGCCAACTCCCGAACCCCGTTGACTTGGAGATCATCAAGTTCCGGATCAGGTTCCCACAGCAGCAAGCGCCCCTCAGCATCCATTACCCTCTCGGCCGATTTGTACCAGCGTCGCGAGGCTGCATATTCGACTTCAATTTGCACATCCGGAACGACTTCTCGCATCCCGTGAATCATGAGCCGTCGAATCGCCTCAGCGTGTAAATGCAGGTCGGATTCCTCTTCAACTTCGATCAACATTTCGTCGTGGATGAAGTTCACGATGCGGTAGCCGGTTCGCCACAGTCGCCACAAGGCTAACTTCGCGCCGTCAGCCGCCAGACCCTGGAACAGCGTGTTGTGGCGGGCGCAGTAGGAAGCGTTGGCCCGGAGACGGCCCGTCAAAGTAAAACACCCCTTCTGATCGACACAGCATTGGATGTCCCCCGCAAGTTGCGGTGAGGGTTGTCGAAGGCGGACAGCTGCGCACGCCGCTTCTCCGAGCCACTCGGCTCTGGACTCAACTTGCATCCAGCAATACTCGATTAGGTCTGGCGAATAGTCGTTGCCGTTTCGTTGCTTCGGGTTGGTGTCCTTCAACACATTTCGGCACATCCACCCTAGAATGCAGCTCGGCGTTTCTTCACGACCTCGGTTGTCCGGATGATCGAGAAATCGGCGACTTCCTGTCTGCTCGAAGAACGAAAATGGAGTGAGGCGAAAGAAGCTCGCGATGTCTGTTCCAGGGTCACTATCGTGTTGCAGAAAGTGCTTCATTTCTGGGAACAGGTCGAACCACGAGCGAGTCAGTGCTTCCACTTCATCCAGCGGAAGAACGAGGCCATAACTCGCTTTCGCATACCGCTGGAGCCCGTCACCACCCATGCCGCCCGGTTTTCCAAAATTGATCGGCTTCGCCTTTTGGCGTTCGTCTCGCGTGATCTCAGCTTCAGCCTTTCCAGTGACTCTGGCTGCCACGAGCGTGTGCAAATCCCGCCCTGCGTTGATGGCCGCCGCCATCGCTGAATCCAGCCCAAACTGGCTCAGTGCCGCCTGAGCCAAGGTCGCCATCTCAACAGTCGAATAGTCCGCGTCGATGAACACATGCCCTGGTGAGGCCGTGAAGCACGAGCGGACACGATCGTCTCGCGGAAGGTTCTGTGCGTTGATCTCGCCGAATGATGAGGTTCGCCCTGTCACCATCAGCGGATCGAACGACGGGTGAACACACGGGCGACTCATCTTGGTCAGAAAGGTTGATTGCAACTTTTCGATGCTCTTGAATTTTAACAGCGTACTGATGAATGGCTCCACCGCAGCGAGTTCTTCGAGAACGTCCTGTTTGGTTACATACATGCCTGTTGGCGTACTCGGGAATGTAATGTCCGGATGGCTTCGTTCGAGCCGTTTGAGAATTTCCTGAAGTGCTTTGCTCGACCCCGGCTGCCCAGGAAGAAAGCCATACGACCGCAGTTCCGTCCGGCACTCGTCGGCGACCTCCCGCAGTTCAGTGGCGAGCCGATTTCGTTGCCCTTGGTCAATCCAAAGGCCGTTCGCCTTGATCTGTCGCAGTACGATCGCCGCCTTGAGTTGAATATGGTGCGTTTGATACCCCCAGCGTTCAATCTGCTGCGATAGCCACGCCGGCGAGACATATCCCCACACCTGACGGCTGCCGAGCATCAGTTCTTGCAACCGCCGACTCAACTCATGGAAAATCCCGAAGGTGCCCAGGACATCCTTACCGAGATAATCCAAATACACGTCTTCAATTTCATTGGGTGGCTGATTCAACCATTTCGAGTACGACAACCGTACGTCCTGACCTTCAGAATCTTTCACCTCCTTGGAAAGTTCAACGCCGAGATACTTGGATACGCAGGATTCCAGAGTCGATTGCCCTTGGCCTCGGGCCGTGTGCCCGGCTGTTCCCAAGGTAAGTAAGCGGTGGAGCAATTGCGTGTCCCAGACCTGATGGCGATCGACCAGGGAATAGATGTCCACATCAGGAGCGACCAAGTGAAGGACCGCTAGGTCGAATGGCGCGTTGTGCAGGACGACGGGAAGATCAGAGTGCAGTTGGAAGAAGGCGGCCACATGCTCGCGACGGAGAAAGAATCCGCGATGACCGTCATACACGGCCCCGAGAACATAGGCCGGAGTCAACCAATCCCGCCCCTCTTCAATCCGAGTCGTTTCGGAGTCGAACGCGAAGATCCCCTGAAAGACCCGACCGTGCTGGGGACGCCATGCCTCAAATTCGGCTTGTAATTGACCGAGGGTGATTCTCATCGTGATTTCGTCTCCGTTGTCCTTATTGGTGAACATCCCATCGAACGAGGTTCACCACGATTAACTTCTGAATTCACAACAGGTTGGGTTGCACAAAACGCGTGGTGAACCTCACTGCGTATTGCCAGCCGATTCTGTAGGGTAGGTACATATGCAGAGGGCAGGTTCCATTACGTGTGTAAGTCCCAACAATCAGGTTCACCAGGTTCACCACACGCCAATAACTTCCGTTAGCGATTGACATTAAGAGTGGTGAACATCTGAAGTCGAGGTCCACCAATTCGGCGAGGTTCACCAACGTCACTAATCACCATGCCAGACTGTTTCCGCATCCTGAAGTGGGCGGGATCAACTCGGCTGCATCGGGAATCGGAGAAATCACCAGTTCCACCATCGGCGTATGAAGTTCGCCAAGGCTCCTCGAGCACTCATCGCCTTCAGGGGGGCCTTCCTGACATATCCAACAGATCTCAAACCAGTAGCGTTTCGTTCGCGACCGATCCTCGATAACTCTCAATGTGCCCCGCCTGTCGCGAGAGGCAGTCTGTCCCGGTCGAGATGGCATCTCGACCGTCACCGTTCGATTGATGTACTGCGAGAGGAATCTGCCAATTGTCGTGGATCTGGATTTGAGACTTTTGCTCACTTCCAATCGCTCGGTTAGGACGTTGGCACGCCTAAACAGGCCGATCAACTCACCTGCTGGTAACCCCCAGTCAGCGGGAGCTGAATTCCCGCTCTGTGGCTCGCTGAGGGTATGAACGACGCGTTGCAGGCTAGGATCCGATGTTGAGACGGCCGCTTCGGCTAACGCGACAAATTGGTCGAGTGCGGTATTGAACTCGCCGCTGGCCTCTTCGAGGTTGTCCAGGAAACCGGGCAGCCCGTTCGCGTTCAGAATGCCGCCGATCGTGCATGCCCACTCGCCGAGTCGGTGCGTGGGCGTACCGGGTGGGCGTCCCTGTTGATTCCAAGCCACCACCATGCCCGCGAGTTCGTCCAACAACTCCAGGCGATGGTTTCGGACGAACTGGATGAGATCCCGGTGAGAAGTCCGTCGCGTATTGGGGTCGCCGTCGAAGTGAAACCGGATCGGGCAGCTACGTGCGGCCAGATCTGCACCCAGCCGCGTATTGTTCATGGTGATCACCCAGAGCATATCATTCGGCTGTTCGTGGTTAGCAGACTCGCCGAGAATTCGCAGGCTAATCTGCGGTGCAGTGCTATTCGCCTCAATGACAGCGCTCTCGATAGCTCCGGCCCGAATCTTGGCGTTGTCGAATAAGAGGATCGAGGCTCCATGACCTCGAAGGTTGGCGCAGATCTTTTTTCCAAGCTCCTCATCGTCAGTTGTGTATTTGATTGGTGCGGGCTCGATGCCGCTGAGCAGCATTCCTAGCACTCGCCCGAACAACGTTTTTCCAACGGACGGCTGATTGCCATCCAGAACAAAGATCGCCTTCCCGACTGATACAAACCGCGTCACCAGCAAGCCGGTCAGCAGAGCCCCGACGGCATTTACTAGATCAGTGGCGGACTTGAAGCTAAAGTCCGACAGCAGTTCGCGCAGTCGTCGCGGCAACCGGTCGATGACTGCTCCACTTGAGGGCAAGGTCTGCGGCATGATGGTTTCGATGTCCGGGCCATGAATTAGATAGCCCACATCAGGATGCCAGCCCGGTCCACGAAGTTGAAACTCGGCATCAAACAGCGGCCGGTTCGAGTAGGTCTGGATAGTCGGCAGTCTCTCCAAGGTAGGCTCATGATTGAGGATCAACTCAACCAAGCGGCGTGGAACGGGGAATTGATTCGGGTTCCCGCCCTCCACCGGCTGATTTGCGCAGACCACCAAATTTGCGAGCAGGCCAACGGTCGCCGGATGGATGCGCCGATCTGTCGCCAAAATGGCAAGCTTTCGACGATCTCCGTCACGGTTTTCAATGACGATGCTGTTACCATACCGAAATGTTCGCTGGCTGGTGACGAGGATTGTGCCAAACTCCGCAAGGACGTTTTCTTGCGGCTTCAGGAACTCACATTTCATAGTGACTCCGCTCAATATGGGGATGTTGCGAGCGCCGTTCCGAAGCGCACTCGACTCCAGTTGGCATCCCCGTTGAAGTCGTTCAGCGAGTTCTTCCCCCCGACTGCGCAGTTGATTACTTCGCGGCATGATCGCCCCCCTCTGCGACAGTTGAGTCGCGTGGAGTTAGGACCAGATCGTAGAGTTGGGCGAGCATAACCTTGCCACACGAGCCATAGCACTGCCCAACGCGATCGAGGGCGGTCAGTTCCGACCCGGCCTTGTTGCATACTGGGCAAGGCTTGATCCTGTTGATACCGAAGAGATTCTGCATAACCAATTTGAATGGTGCTTGGCGCATCTCGTCGTACAGGACGACTACTTCATCGCTCGATACGGGCTCTCCTTGGGCCAGAAGGGTGACAGTCGCACCGTTCTTCGAGTTGATCGACCCGAGCGGACGGGTTAGTGCCGTAATGTGTGGCTGGTCGGTGTCGATCGGGAGCGATGCCTGCACTACCTGCACGATACCGGTCCATCGCTTGCGCTCCTCGTCTGTGTTAAACGTCGGCGGATCAGCCAACCGGAGAATGGCGTGAATGCCGGTTCCACTGTTTCGGATTTCAAGCCGACTCAATACGGAATGCCGACTCAGCCGAGGCTGGACGATTTGCTGGTAGAACTCGGCCGGGTCTGACGGTACATGTGGGATGAGGGTGGACATGCGAATCAACTTGGGGTCTAAGTCGAACAGGATTCCCCGGAGCGTGACAATTCTTTCTGTCGAAACTTGAACGTGTGTGATCGGACCTATTTCGCCATTGTTGAAAAGCTGCTCACGCCAGTCGATCTGAGATTCAGACGGTGGTGTGCAGTCGTCAGGGGGGGGGATTGCCGGGGACCGGATGGTGGCAGGGCCGGGCCGCTGTCGCTTTTTCCGTGGTCGATTAGCCACAGGAGCCCTCTCACCACGCGGAGTGTCACAATCGAACGGGGGCGGCTCACAGTGGGAGTTGCCCCGCGAGAACTCAGCCTCGGGAACAGTCCGGGGCCGGCGTCGTGTTGTGGTGACTTCGACCGCTTTCGTGGCGAAGTTGGTCAGTTCAGTGTCGAGGCCGACCGTGGCTTTGGCTGTGGCTTTCACCCCGGTACGGTTGGCCGCTTTCGTGGCGATCTCAACCCCGTCAGCGGCGAGTTCGGCCATCTCCATCGTGAGTGCGGTAACTACGCGGCGATGAACGAGATGACGACTTTTGACCGGGGGCTGAACAGCACGACTCCTGACCGCCTCAGCATTGGCCTGCCGCAATTCAGCAGCGGGAACCGTCTTTGATCGACGCCGTTTGACTTCCGGTGCCGCGTCGAAAAAGTCTGCACGCTTGCTTGGCGCATGGTTGAGGCTGGCTTGTGAGATACCGTTGACGTTTTGATTTTCTGTTGGCATAGTACGAGCGTCCTTGTGATAGGGGACAGATGAGAAATACGAGCAGCCACGGGATTTGTCCCCCGTGGCTGTTTTTTTTCGTTTAGATGCCGAGCTTTTCCAGCTCGCGGCGAGCGGCCTCAGACTGCCGCTGACGCTGCGATGGCGTGATGCTCGGCGCGGGTGTTTGGTCGGCGTTCTGTGCCGCGATGAAACGCCCGATGGCCTCTTTCGAGGTCCATCTTTTGTTGCCGATCAGCAGCGTTTCGAGCTTCGTGCCTCGGACGCCTTTGGATCCCCAGCGGTAGAGCGTGCTGCGGTCCGGGCGTCCGTGGATTTCATTCCCCGCCAACTCAAAGGGAATCATGTCTTCAACTTCGTAGTCGATCATCGGTTTGGCCTCCGTCGTGTGTGATGCGATTGCCATTCACTGCGACGGACCAAACTACAGACGAAAAAAACCGCTACCAGAGTCTGGAACGGGTGTTGTGTGAGATGTCCGGATCTGTCTACTTCGTGTCCGTTTTGTGTCTACTTGCGGGCATTATTCCCACGATCATTGTGTCCGAGTAGTCCTCCGGCAGTGTTCCCTTATCGAGTTTGATTGTCTTCGCAGCCCGCTTCGTGCCTGGATACTGGCGATAAATTCCGCCGTCGAGATATCTCCTCAGCGTCCTGCCGCTGATTGCAACGCCGAGTTGCTTCAGTATCCTCAACCAGTCGCCCTTGCTCCTCGGGATCGACCAGTCGGGATCGGTCGCCTTGTGCTTGATCGGTCGCTCCGCCGACATCGCCGGTTCAAGCGCGACCCCGTCGGGAACGGTTACGTCACCAGCCGGCTGCTTCGGTTCGACGACCTCACTCGGTGAGGACGTTGGGTTTGCGGCCAGCCAACTCAGTTCCGCGTCCGATTCCTGCCTGACAAGCGGCCACTTGATGTTTGCGGTCTTCACTGCGAGCCGTTCGGCAGCGTCCCAATTTCGAAACCTGGCTATTTGGACCAGGGCAAGGTGCAACTCGTCGGCCAGAGACAGCAGATACTCGCACCATGATGGATTGCGAAACCCGCCGGATTCGATGGCGTGGATTCCCGGACCCATCGGTCTTAGCCGCAACCGCTTCAACGATTCGTGGCTGACTTCCTGATGGGCTTCCGCAGCCGTCGCCCCGATCATCGCCGCTTCGCGCTCAGCCAGCTCCATCATGACGTGATCGTTCAGCATGGCGTCGAGGTCAACCCACCGGGTCGACCAAGCTGCAACGTGATTTATCGCGGCACGAAATCCGCTGAATTGTTCGTCTCGTTGTGTCTGCCCCGCGTTGCTCATCGTCCGGCCCCCTGTTGCCGATGTCCTGAGTGAAAAACGACGCGGGAAGCCGTTCAGGATGTCGGCTTGTCGGATGCCTCCTATCCCGCGTCGCTGTGAGTGGGGCCGTTCATCGCAGCAGAATCAGCCCGTCACGTCGAGAAACCAGCCACCCTCGTCGTCCCAGCAGTAGACCACCGCATCCGAATACGAGTTGCCATCCTGCAGCCCCGTCTCGTACTGCCGCCTGTTGAGTCGCTCGCAACAGACGATGTTCACTGACCAGCCCATGCACCTCGTCGTAGACGATGTAGGGCTTGTCGCTCGCCACGGTGAGCTGTCCGATCAGACCACGATTCTTGTTGTCCATGGTCAGCCTACCTTTCCGGCGACTTCAACCGCCTTTTGGAGTGACGCCTGCGCGTAGCGTTCGCTCATCGCAAAGCTGGCATGACCCAGAGTGGCCTGTACGTGTTCCAGCCCGAACGCCTCGCGAATCTCGTGACCGGCCGCGTGGCGTAGCTGGTGGGGCGACCACGGCTTGAACTGCACTTTGAGCGACTTGGACCTCTCGACGAGTAGATCGCAGGCACGTCTCACGGCCAGCGTGTACGAGTCTCTTCTGATTTTGAAGACGCGGTCGGTCGGACTCAGCCCCGCCATTCGCCTCTTGAGAATGTCCTGAGCCTTCGGGCCGATGGCGATGACACGGGTGTGCCCATGATGCTCGGTCTTGTGGCCCTCGACGTTGAACAGCCAGACCTCGCCCGTGGTGTCGATCTTAGAGGGAGTGAGGGACAGCAGTTCGCCAGCACGGGAACCAGTGAGACGTTGCACGTCGATCATGTCACGAACTAGGGGACTGACGAGCGGACGAACGGCTTCAATCTGTTCCTTCGTGGCGGGCTGACGGGCCGGGTTGTCCCTCGCCTTGGATCGACCGGCGAGCAGGGGAGCGACCGCCGTCAACCGCTGGAGCGTCACAGCACTGACGAGTTCGTTCTCGACCGCCCAACGGAAGATGCCCCGAATGCGACCGATGGCTTTGTTGATCGAGTACCTCACCCACTTCGCATCGATCATCTCTTCACGAACGGCCTTGAGAGCCAGCGGGCCAAACTCATCCGCCACCGTGAATCCGTAGAGCTTCACGAGCGACCGGGTGGCCATCTTGAGACAATGAATCTCCGAAGTGACCTCGCCGTTCTTGCGGTAGTGCTGATCGGCGTGTCGCATGAACGCCAGAGTAAGTTCGTTGACCGTCAGTCCGCTTGACTGTTTTTTTGACTGGACGGTGATGCCGCTAGCGTTCTGAGCGATCAGCCGCCCGTACCGTTCACGACTCTCGGCACTGCCATACTTCCCGAGATAAATCTCGCGCCCGTCGATGGTGACAACAGCACGGCCAGACGTTTTGTGCAGCCGGTAGGATGGGATTCTGATCGACATGTGCAGCCCTTTCTTGAAATCCAGTCAAAGTGACTGGATGATTTCAAGCATTTGTGCTGCACTGCCGACCATCGACAGGTAACGTAACTCGTTTCAGCGATTCAGTATCTGTTGCAATCGGGCTGACAGGATTTGAACCTGCGACCTCTTGACCCCCAGTCAAGCGCGCTAGCCAAGCTGCGCCACAGCCCGT
>JAYTXB010000087.1:0-1140 GCA_043743205.1 Schlesneria sp. | reverse complement strand
GTTTCGGTGGTGTGGTCGATCGGAGAATCGACTGTTCAAAATCAACATGGAAAGTGAACACAATGATTTCAGTCCTAGCATATTTTGATCCGAGTGCTGGCAGCTTGCTGCTTCAAGCATTGGTCGGAGGCTTTGGCGGTTTGATGGTGTTGGGGCGCTACGTCTGGATGCAGATCACCGCTCATCGATGCCCGTCGTCGGTGATGTCGGAAGATGTGTCACACTGTTCATCGAATCGAACGTGAGCGAGTTTGAAGGCGGTTCATTCCGCGATCGTTCGGCGCGAGTGTTGATTCGCGATGGTCGAGTCTTTCGACTGCTTGCCCCCGATGGACTGCACGCGTGGCAGGGGGCCTCGCGCACGCCGTTCTTTCAACGCAGGATGGCTGCGGGGCAGATCGTTCAGACTCGCGAGTTGACTCGCGCAGAGATCGACGATTTGCATTTTCCGGATCAGCCGGTCGCCGTGCTGGAGCATGAGCGAATGCCGTTCATCAGTTATCCCTACGAGTGGTCGTTTGGAATGCTTCGGCGTGCGGCACTGATGCACTTGGACATCATTTCGGAATCGCTGGCGAGCGGCCTCATTCTGAAAGACGCTTCGCCCTACAACGTGCAGTTCCGCGGCGCACGAGCTGTGTTCATCGATATTGGTTCGTTCGTTGAGATCAAACCGGGCGAGCCTTGGGCTGCGTACCGACAATTTTGTGAGTTGATGCTATTTCCGTTGCTACTTCAGGCGCATCGGCAGGTGAGCCTTCAGTCCGTGCTGCGTGCGGAACTCGAGGGAGTCACAGCACGACAGTTTTTGCCGTGGCTGTCGTGGCGCGACTACCTGCGCCCTGGAGTCTTTACGCATGGCTGGATGCAGGCGGCGCTGGATCGTCCCGCGCGATCCGCAGCGACGAGTACCGTAAGTGATCTGCGATCGAGCGGATTCAGTACTGAGATGATCCAACACAACGTGGCTGGTTTGACGCGACTCATCGAGCGCCTGCACTGGAAGCCAGTGGCGACGCAATGGACGGACTACCGCACCGCGCTGCCGCACGTTGTTGAGGACGCGAAAGCCAAGGCCGAGTTCGTGCGCCGCGTGTGCGGTGCGCGCCGGTGGTCACTCGTCTGGGACTTGGGTTGCAA
>JAYTXB010000086.1:0-18847 GCA_043743205.1 Schlesneria sp. | reverse complement strand
CATTGAAGAGATGATGGCCCTGCGAGGAGTTCTGACCATGCGATGCGATTACTCATGCGGTTCGGTTGAGCACACGATGGCTCGGCGTCAGTTTCTCGGCACGATGGCCGCCGGGACGGGGGCTATGTTCGGCGGATTGTCGATGCTGGCTCGGCCTGCAATCTCGGCGGAACTGAACAAGCAGCAGAAGCGGGTGCTCGTGTTCAACATGCACGGCGGGTTGAGTCAGCTTGAAAGTTGGGATCCGAAGCCGGGGACTCCGACGGGCGGGCCGTTTCGCGCGATCAACACGTCGGTGCCGGGAACGCAGATTTGCGAGCTGTGGCCCGAGACCGCGAAGCAGATGCACCGACTGGCCATCGTGCGCAGCGTGAACACCGGCGAGGACGATCACGGCAAGGGGATCAAGGCGATGCTGACCGGGCGGCGCGAGATGCCCGGCGTCGAGAACCCGAGCCTCGGTGCGGTCGTCGCCAAGGCGGTGGCCAACGAGGCGAGCGGCCTTCCCGGCCACATCCAGATCACGGCGGGAGGCGGTGGCCGCGCGAATGACTCGGCGTATCTCGGGCCGAAGTATTCGGCGCTGCTACTGGGGAACGGAGCCGCTCCCCTAAACATTGTTCGTCCGGATGCCATCGCCGCCGCCGCCGATGAGCAGCGGAATGCGATGCGCCGCGCGGCCAACGAGCGTTTCCTGTCTCGCCGTCGCACGGCCATGACGGATGCCTACACGTACAGCTACGAGCAGGCTCAGCAACTGATGGCTCAAAAGGACATCTTCGATGTGACGAAGGAGTCGGAAGCGGATCAGGCTCGCTACGGCAAACATGATCTCGGGCGTCACTGCCTGCTCGCCAGGCGACTGCTGGAAAGCGGCATCACCTACGTCCAAGTGAGCCACTCGAACTACGACAGCCACAACGAAAACTTCATCTTCCACAACGAACAGATCGGTGAATTCGACCGGCCATTTGCGACGATCGTGGCCGATCTGGCTGATCGAGGCTTACTTGAAAGCACGCTGATCGTCGTCCTCTCCGAATTCGGACGGACCCCGAACATCAACCACCTTTCCGGCCGTGACCACTGGGGCAAGGCGTGGTCGGTGCTGCTCGGCGGCGGTCGCATCATCCCCGGCGCGGTGATCGGCAAGACGGGGCCGAACGGTACCGAAGTGACTGATCGCCAAGTCGATCACGGCCACCTATTCCACACATACTTGCAGGCGGTGGGAGTCGATACCTCGAAGTCCTTCGACATCGGCGGTCGCCCGATTCCCATCGCCGATCCCGCTGCTAGCGGTATCAAAGACTTGCTGGCGTAATGCGAGCGGCAGGAATTGTCGTACCGCGATGTAGGATGGGCACTCTTGCCCGTCAGGCTTGAAGACAGAAATCCGGACGGGCAAGAGTGCCCATCCTACAGGGACATTTCTTCTTGCCGCTCGCCTAATGCCTCACCCAAAACATCCGAAGTCTTCTGAGACTTCGGATGTTTGCAATGGGACTGGCAAAGAGAGTGTCACGGGGCACTCTTCTCGACCGTCAGTGTTTGCAAGTGTGCGAACAGGTCGGCGTAGTCGGTCGGCGTGAAGTCCTTCAGCAGGCCGGTCGGCATCAGAGAGACGGGAGACTTGCGGCGTTCCTCGACTTGATGAGTCTCGATGCGGAAGGTTTGACCGGTGCCGTTGCGGAGCAGGAAGCCGTCCACCGATTCGTAGATGATGAGCCCCGAAAAAGTTTTGCCATCGCGGGTCTGTACGAGCGACGTTTGATAGCGAGCGGGGACATCTCGACTAGGGAGCAAGATCGCGGCGAAGAGGTCTTCTTTCGAGAAGCGATTCGCCACCCCGGAGAGGTCTGGACCGAGTGCCCCTTTCGCGCCGTGGCACTGCGTACACGAGCGTTTCGCGTAGAGCGTCGCACCGCGCGCGGCGTTGCCCGAGTCCCAATCGACCGTCGCCAGCAGTGCCTTCATTTTCGAGAACTCTTCGTCGTTGCCACCGAGGTGCATGGCGGTTTCCGTGGGCCAATTTTTCTCGCACCATTCGGTCCAGCGGCGAACGGTCTCGGGCTGAGGCCGATGTCCCAGCGTGCCCATCACAAAGGGAAACCGTTGCCCGTTGTTTCGTTCGAGTTGTGCGATGACACTCTCGCGAGCGACGAACTCACGCTCATCGGCACCGAGTCTGCGGAGCGACTTCAACAGCATCAGCTGTTCATCGGGGAGCGAGTTCGGGCCGAGCTGCTCCAGCGCCGCCAAGCAGGCCGACTGGACCTCCGTCTGCGACCAATCGAGTCCCTTCACAAACTGGCTGCGTTCCGATGCCGCTGGATTTCGGCTGAGGATCACGAGGACACTGCCACGGACGGTGAAGCGATCGGCTTGGGCGCGAACCAACTCACGATGCGTCGCTTCGTCCGAATCACCGAGTGCAAACACGACCTCGTTCGACCACGCATAGTCACTGTCGGCGGAGATTTGTTTGACGAAGGCGCTGCGCGCGGCGGGAAGTAACTCGGGCGGCATCTGGTTGAGAAAGACGGTGTGTCCAGGGCGTCCGAATGCCGGATGTCCCACCAATGATGCCGCGAGAAAGTCATCGGCCAGAGCCAGCGCGACCCACATCTCTTTGACACGATCGCTCCAACTGGCATCTTGCGGCAGCTTCTTCGCCGCGATCTTCGACTCCAAATTGACGAGTGACTTCACCAGCACGTCGCGTTGCTTCACGGAGTGCGTCATTGGCATTCGAGCCAACGCGACGAGGTGATGCAGATCATCAATCGGATCCGATTCGTCGGTGAGTTTCTCACACACGGCGTCGACCAACTTACTGCTGTACGACGTGAGCATCGCGAGGAGTCGGATCAATTCACGGTCGAGCCGCGCGTCTCCCGTTGGATAGACCTCAGCCAATTGCACTCGCAACGGATCGAGCTCCCGCTCGAACTCTTCCAAATCGACGCCGCTCGCGTAGCCATCGAACACGGGCGACCGACCGGCGGCTGGTCCCAAGTCCCCCAGTGCGAGTTGCAGCAATCGCACCGCATCGAGCTTCACGTCCATCGTGTTCTCGCGTTTCTTTAGCACCGCGATGGCCAGCGACGGGACGATGCTGCGAATGCGAGCCGCTTCGTCGGGAGTGCGACTCAACCAGCCGGCGGCATAGCTGACGACCGCACGGACGCCAACCTTCGTCGCTTCGGTCGAGACACCCACAATATGTCGTTCGTCCAATCGCGCGACGACGTTTGCCGCAAGCCCACGATTGAACTGATCTGCGCCGCCAAGCCGCCTCGCGATACTCGGCAACAGCGGCGTCCAATTGAGGCTCGCTTCGGTGCGACTCAGACAAAGTTCGAGCGCACAGCGACCGACCAATGGATGGCTGTCGTCGAGGTACTGCCTCACGAGGGTGGCATCGAGCGGATCGGTCGTCGTCCGACCGTAGCTCCAGATGGCTCGCGCGCGAACAGAGGCGGAGGGACTGCGCGACAACTCTTTCATTAACTTGGCATCGAGTCCCTGAAACAGCTCGGTCAAAACTTCGATCGCGCGAATGCGATTCGCGGCGGGTTGCTCTTCGTCCAATACGGTCTGTTGAAACGGCGCGGCTCCCAATTCTTTGGCCACGGGTACCCACCTCGTGCGCGACCAACTGCTTAGCGGTTGAGGGGCTTCGAGAACGGTGGCCAGCTTGCCGGAAGTTGGACTGAGTGGCAGACCACTCATGGCGGGAGCGGTCTTCACTGAGAGGAGCTTCTCGCCCAGAGTGTGCCGGATGCGATAGACTCCGCCGCGAGTTCCTCGCCCTCCGATGCAAATGTAGAGCGAACCGTCTGGCCCGACCTCAGCATCGGTCGGCGCGAAGCCGTTCTGACCGGTGCCGCTCATAAAGAGTTCCGGCTCGGCGGACCACGTGTCGGCCGCAGGCCGCAGCGGGAGCAAGTGGACGCGACCATACGTCCAGTCGAGTACGAACAGCGCGTCGCGATACTTTTCAGGGAACTGGGTGTGTCGGTAGCAAACGACTCCCGTCGGTGAGCCGCGTCCAAACGAAGCGATCGTCGGTGGTGAGTCGAGCAGTCCATCGGGTCTCATCCAACTTTTGCTGACCCAGCCATAATCGGCACTCGTCAACGCCTGAAAGACGCGCGTCGGGCGATACCACGGCAGAGAGACCTCACGTTCCTCGTCACTGTCGTAAGTGAAGAGGTCGCCCTGTCCGTTGAAGGCGAAGTCGTAAGCGTTGCGGAGACCGTGCGACACGATCTCGCCCCCCGACAGATCGGGCTTCAATCGAAAGAGGACTCCTGCGCGCGGTTGCTTGATTGGCGATGACGGCAGCGTCGCGTACTTGTTCGTGATCCCTGCGCCATTCCCCGCGATCACGTACCACCAGCCATCGGGACCAAGTTGAATCGAATGGACATCGTGTTCGCCGCCGGTCTTGGTTCGCAAGAAGACATCGGGGGGACCGTCGGCTCGGTCGTCGCCGTTCGCATCTTTGAATCGCAGCAGCCCCGCATCTCCCACACACAGCAACTGTCGGCCGTGAAAGAACATCCCCATCGCGCCGTTCTTGGGTGAGTCTGAGAAGAGTTTGGCCTCGTCCGCTTTCCCGTCACCGTCACGGTCGATCAAGATTTTGACGTAGCCCGCTCCTGCCACGACCACGCGGCCCTGCGAGTCGATCGTCATCGAATAGACATCGTGGGCGAGGTCGTCTCCAGCGAACTCAGTCACCTCGAACCCGTCCGGCACACGCACGCCCAAATCGTCCGCAGCCTGAACCGCAGAGAGCGATGCTATCAGCAGGCAGGCCCCCGAAAAAACGATCCGTCGCAGGAAGTCGTTCATGGCACATCCGTGTTCAAAAGTCTGAAGGAAAGTGATCGCGAGCTAGAGGGAACCGAACGGAACTCGCGCGGGCAGAATCTTAGCGGCGATGTCGGAAACCGGGCAACGCCGGTCTGGCTGTTCAGTGGAGTCCCTGGACCGAATTGACGGTGCCCAGGACATCGACCACAATCCCGCCCCACGCGACTCTGGCTCATTGCTCTTGGTGGGGGTTCGCGTTCGACTGGTCGTTCTTCATCGAGAAAGCTGCGTCATGCCGTTCTGCTGCTTCCCCTTCCGCCGAATTTGGACGGGTGTTGTTGTCGGTGTTCTATCGTTGGCCAGCGTGAGTGGCTGTGGATACGACACCTACGAACTGCGACTCAAGCAGACGAAGGACTACTACAGCTATCTCGAACGGGTCGAAGCGAATCTCGCGACGAAGTGGGCGGACGGTCGTGGCATCTTGGAGATGCGCGTTCCCAAACAGTTCATTCAAATTGCCGCGCCGCAACCGTTCAAACGCGAAGACGGTGAAATGGAGATGCCCGCCGTCGATCCGAGGCAACCCGACTTCATCACCCTGGCACTTCCTGAGTTGCTCGGAACGTGGGTCGCCTCCGTGGACGTCACGTTGGCAGATGGAACTCAAGAGCGACGCAACGCCTACATTTTCGCCCTGAGCAACTATTGGATGTTCGCCGGTGAGAACGCAGGGGAAAGCCTGAACTTCACCAAGTCTCTGAACGAGTTGATCGGAGCGGCCCTCGAAGACACTGCGAAGGAAGAGCCTCCGGAAATGCACCCGAAGCCGGGCACCTATCTCCCTTCTGCCAACTACACGGTGACACGATTTAACCCGAAGCCGATCACACAACAGTTCGAGACCCGCAGCACAACGGTCAACTATGTCTTCGAGGTCTATCTGCGCGAGAATGGCGATGTGCAATGCCCGATCGTGGTCGCACTGCCCGAAGGGATCGATCAACGCGAGAAGATCAACGAGCGGATCCCGATGATGCTCGACTACGTCAACCCGACCAAGACGCCGCCAAAACCTGGGGTCAACAAAGACGCTCCTGCTGCGGCTGAACAAGGCGCGGCAGGTGGCGGGTTCTGATTGTCCTCATCGGTCAGTGTTTGCGACCAAGTGACGCGGTAGGAAAAGCGGCAAGTAGGATGGGCACTCTTGCCCGTCCGGTCTTCACGGTGATCGTGAGTTAATTTCAATACCGCGCGGGTCATCCAGCAAGACGGGCAAGAGTGCCCATCCTACTTGCCGCGACTCCGGCCGTTTCTATGCGTGCCGTTCCAGCATCACCGCTGATGTGTCGTCGTGGCGTCCCGAGCCTTCGGTGTACGCTTCGGAATCGTCGAATAGAGACTGCAGCGACTCGCGCACGGGAACCTCACGCTGAGCGATCAAAGTCCGTTTGATGCCGTCCACGCCGAACTCCCCCTGCTTGACCGGCTTGTGTTCGGGGAACGCTTCCTGCAATCCGTCCGTGTAGAACAGCAGGCGGTAGTTGCTCGGCAATTGTGAGTGAATCGTGTCGTAGTCTACGTCGGGATAGATCGCCAGCGGCAGTCCGGCCACGTTGTCGGGGGCCAGCGCTTTCACTTCGCCCGTCTCCATGTCTTGCACCAGTGGGATCGGGTGTCCGGCTGAAGTCCATTCAAGTTTGTTCGTTCTGAGGTCGAGCAGCCCATACGCCAGCGTGATGAACCCCCCCTCTTCCTGCACGATCGAGTGCTGGCAAAGTTGGTTGTTGATCTCGGTGACGAATGCGGCCGTGTTTTGATAGCGCTGCGTGCGGATCATGCGCACCAGCGTGTGCATGACCATGATCGACATCGCCGCCTTCATGCCGTGTCCCGAGGCATCGCCCACGAGCAGCACGACGTGATTGTCATCGAGCGTGAAGACATCGTAGTAGTCGCCTCCCGCCATCGTGACGACTTGCCCCCCTGCCACGCGAATCTGTGATGGCTCGTACCGAGCAACAATCGTGCAACCGGCGGGAGCATCAATGTGAGCCGGGATCATCGACTCCTGTAGCTTGCGAACCGCCTGCACTTCTTCACGCAGCTTCTCGGACACCTTCTGGTCACGCATCGCTTTGACCGACTCGACAGCGCTCTCTAAGACAGCCAGCAGCATGAACAGATAGTCACCGTTAGTGTCGCGAATCGCATAGGCACACATCCCGTGCGTCATGAAGCGGACGATGCGAAAGACATCGGCCGTGTCGCAGGCGCCCACGATCGGCAGATCGGGGCGGAGCCGTCGGATATCCTGAAACGTGTCGAACGCGGTATCGACATCTGGCAGCGTGATCGACAGAAAGACAACATCCCACTCGTCACCGGCAGTCAGTCGTTCGATCAGCACAGTCGCACCGAGAACCACCTCAATGTCGTGCTCACCGATCCCGAGGTACATCGAAATCAAATCGGCCTGCTCAGGATTGTCCCAGCCCACCAGAATCCGCATCGCCTGCCCCCGTGAAGTTTGTGTGAAGAGTCGCGGTGAGATACCGGACTCAGACAGGCACGGCAAGCGACTTCACTGCACTCCTGCCAGCCAAAGCAGCTTCATTCGATTGCTGATGCCGAGACGCTGGCTCACGGCGGTCAAATCAAAACGGCTCTTCCGGCAATCAGGCCAGTGTTTTGACGAGCGTCACAATGAGAGGTTTGAAGAGTGCTCTTCCTCGTTTGCGGGAGTTGTGTGTGCGAACGAGAGGAAGGCGAGGTCGATCGGCAGCCCTTGTGGAGAGACTGCGAACTGAGAATTCAACCCGATGGCGTAGTGGCACAAAATCGAGATTCGCACGGCCCGAGATACGCCTCGGACAGCACCGGCACCGCTGGCGAAGACAGCGCGCGCGACGCATTTCGACCTGCGGCGGCGGAATGTCTTCGGCAGTGTGGCTGCGTCAGAGCGAAGCGATGGCCCATAAGTCTCCAGAACTCGGGGCCTTCCCGCTGGTCAAACCACACCACCGCACCCCGACCGGGCCATCCTGCCGCAACCCTGCGACTCAAGCTCCGCGAGCCAAGGCCAACTCCGTCTCTGCCGCCACCTGCCGCGCCCTCAAATCGGCAACTCGCTGTAACAACATTCCAATCTGCCCGCGCAGATCATTCATGATCCGCGTAGTCCCCGCGCATCACCTGTTCAGGTGAGGACCGGTTTGCTCAACTGTTTCGCTTATCAGTGACAGCGATTGCACCATCATGGATGGGCCAATGTGTCTGCAGTCCTCGCGAGTCCTCGGCTGATCGGCTATACCTCGCGCCTCCAGAAAAATGACGTTTGTGCGTTTGGCCTCGGCGACGTTGTCGAACAGTGAAACATCTCAGGCAACGAGGCGTGGTGCTCCGCTCTCAGTTTCAGTCACGCAATCACGGCGTGGACGCTTGTCGAATTGAACTACTTTCCATCATGACTGAACTCAACGTCTTGCCGACCACTCCGATCGAACCGGCTTCCGTTTTCAAGCCGCGTCTGTACGAGCTTGGTTCGGCCCAGCTCGCCGAATGGTGTGAAGCTCACGGGTTTCCGAAGTACCGCGCCGAGCAGATTCGTCGCTGGATCTTCGGTCGCCGAGCTAACAATTTCACCGAAATGCACGACATTCCTAACGAGCTGCGACTCGCGTTGGCGGCCGAGTTCTCGCTCCTTCCTGCCCGTGTGGCCAAGCATCAGGTGTCGAGCGACCGCACCGAAAAGATGTTGCTCGAACTGCACGATGGCCAGTTCATCGAATGCGTTCTGATGCGAGAGCAGGTGTCAGCGCGAGACACGGAGAGTGGGCGCGAGGTCTCACGTCGCACGGTCTGCATCTCGACACAGGTCGGCTGCGCCATGGGATGCGTCTTTTGTGCGAGCGGTCTGCTGGGACTCAAACGCAATCTGACGACGGGCGAGATTCTCGAACAGGTGCTGCGCATGGACCGCCTGCTACCGAAGGGCGAGCAGATTACGAACGTCGTGGTCATGGGGATCGGCGAACCACTCGCCAATCTCAAGTCCTTGATTCCCGCACTCGATAGCCTCAACGAAAAAGGGGGGCTTGGGTTGGGAGCGCGCCGTATCACGGTCTCGACCGTCGGCCTACCCGACAAGATTCGCGAACTGGCCAAACTCGGCAAGCAGTACAACCTGGCCGTGTCATTGCACGCGCCGAACGATGCGATCCGTGATCGGCTAGTGCCTGTGAACGACAAGATTGGAATGAACGCGATCCTCGAAGCGGCTGACGATTTTTTTGCGATCACTGGCCGGCGAGTCACTTATGAGTACGTTCTGCTCTCGGGGGTCAACGACGAACCGCAGCATGCTCGCGAACTGGCCCACCTGCTCCGGTCACGCGTGGCTCACGTGAACTTGATTCCGATGAACGGGGTCACCGAGTTGGAATTCGTCGAACCGACTGCTCCACGCACGCAGGAATTCGTCTCCATCCTCGAATCGTTCGGCATTCCTGCCACGATCCGAAAGCGCAAGGGGGCCGACATCGACGCGGCATGTGGGCAACTGCGATTGAACGCGTCGCCTCAGGCCACGTGATTCATTGCGAAAAATCTTCGCGGCGTTGATGAGCGTGGTGCCGTGTTCTGTGTGACAGCGGGCATCAAGCCCTCGGCGTCTTCTCGGCAATGACGGGCTTGTCATCCGTTCATCATCGGCCGGGATGAAGGGGCGCTCTACGTTTAGCCCCGACGCCAACGTTTAGATGTTGCGCTATTTGAGGATTGAAGTCGTCTTCGCCCCAAGGGGGCCTCGGAAACCAGCCTAGGGCCAGCGAACACCGTGAGCGCCGCCCTGGGAAACCGAACACCAGAACGTTGTGCCCTGAAGGGGCACGGGAAATATTGGTCGAGACCACACGGACTCGTGAACCGATCTGTCAAACCTCCTGTGCCCCTCCAGGGCACGATCATCACACGCCAACAAACCCAGGGCGGCGCTCGCTTGGGCTGCGCTGGCCCTGGGCTGATCTCCGAGGCCCCCTTGGGGCGAAATCATGAATATCGCAACTTCTAAAAGCGTGAGCAAAGGCGTGAGACACCCAAAAAACAGGCGAACTCCGTTACTCACGCAGCGGGTTACTCTCCCCAAACAAGTGCCATTGAGAGTCCACCTCCCGGCGGAATCCGTCACTGGTTGCCGCGGCCATCGTCTTGGGGATAGAGCAGCAACCGGTCGTGAATCAAGAGCAACAAATCGGGCAAGCCGTCGCCGGTGACATCGCCGATCAGAGCCTCGCGCGGCTCGGCGTCTCCCCCTGCTTCGTCTTCGTTGCGGAAACTCTTCTGCTCGAAGACACGGAAGTAGAGGGCGTGCTTCAATCCAGCGTCGGCTCGGTATTGAAGGACTTCGATGAAGTGACTGCGGGTGTCGGTCAGGATGAGGTCCGTGTGACCGTCGTTGTTCACGTCACCCGCCAGGACATCCGTTGGGTAAATCTTCTCCAACTGGCTTTCAAATGACGCGAGTTCCTTGAGTGCGGGAGCCGACGCCCCCGCGTACAGCACGGCGAACTTGTCGGTTCCAAATAGCAACAAATCATCTCGTTTGTCTCCATTGAAGTCGGCGACCTTCAAGGCTTTGAACGGAAAGTCGCCGATGTCGATCTCTTTCCATTGCGAGTAGCCGGTCTCACCGCGCCGCAGGACTCGCAGCTTCTTGACGCCGGAATCGACGAGTGCGATTTCCAAACCGGGTTGACCATCGAGATCAATCGTGATCGCGCCGACGATCTTCGAGTTCGACTCCCCCGCATTGAATTGTTCGACGACTTGCCAGCGTCGGTTCTCGCCGAGAACCATGAACCGTGCGACGTTGTCTTGGGCAACGAGCACGCCCTTCTTGTCATTGAGCGTGGCGAACGAGACCGCTCCCGGTGCGACGGCTCCGAGACCAAGGTTGCCGCTCACAACGATCTCAGTTGGAACGCCTTCGCTGTTGATGCCGTACAACTGTGGCGGCTTTGACGTTCCTTGAAAGATCAGAAACTCGGGCCGCTCGTCGCCGGTGAAGTCGCCCTGCACGAGTTTCTCTGGTGTTCCCTTCAGTTCGAGCGGGATGGCCGTCTTGCCGCCAAAGGAATGCGGTTGCCATTCGCCGTTCGCCGCGCGCTTCAGTCCCTGCAACGAATATTCCGACGACCGGTCCTTCTTGGCCTTCGCGATGAACACGACTTCGGGACGTTTGTCGCCGTCGAGGTCCGTCAGTTCGAGTCCGATCGTATCGGCTTCGATGGGGAGCGACTCAGGGAACGTCAGCCGACCGTCATCGAAGCGACTCAGGCCGAGCGTTTTCTCGGGACCGCTGTGAATGACGATCTCAGACTTGCCATGGCCCTCGAAGTCGGCCGCGCGAATTTGATCAACACCGCTGAGGCCGGGAAAGGGCGAGCCGAGGTCGAGACCGCTCCCCGCGCGTTGACGGAAGATCAGCACGCGCGAGGCATCGGGATCGGTGACGGCTAGGTCGATGAGTCCGTCACCGTCGAGATCGGCGGCGGTGAGATCGCGGTCTCGCCCCGAACCTTGCTTCCCGAAGCCGAATTGAATGAGTCGTTCGGGAAGTTCATTCTCGTCGGGCTTGCGTCGCTCAACATTCAGCAACTTGATGCGGCCCGTGCGCGAGTCGATCGCCAGAATCTCATGCCCCGGTTTGCCATCGACGTTACGCAATGAGACGGCTCGCGGTCGTTCGAGATCGAAGACGTATTCGGGACCAAGCTGTCCGTCAGGCAACTGCAACCGCGCACCGAGTGAGCGGGTCAGACCTTCCCCCGCGAGGTAACAGAGATCGTTGCGACCATCGCCATCGAGGTCCGCGATCTGAGCCAGCCCAAGTTTGTCGGACGTATTCATCAGCTTCTTCGGTTCGGCAAGTACCCCCTTCTTCGTTTGCAAAAAGAGGATCGTTTCATGCTTGCCCAAGATGACGAGGTCATCAAGGCCGTTGCTGTCGAGATCGCCCGCCGCGAAAAACCACGGTGATGGCGCTGCATCCGGAACACGCTGCTGCTTCTTCTGCGTCCACGGTCCCTGTTCCGGTTGGAAGCGAATCACGAGTTGATCCGGGCTGCCGAAGTAAACGATGTCCGAACGGCCATCGCCGTTGAAGTCCCCCAGCGCGACGGCCGAGACTTCCTGATCGACGGCCAACTTCACGTGCTCAAATCGCCAATGGTCTTCAACCACGTTCACGTCGGTCGCTCCGGCCTTGCGTTCACGCGTCGCGGGAGCCGCTTTGCGTTGCAGCAACAGGTCGATGCGACTCTTGCTGTTATCGACGAGTAATACGTCGGTCAGTCCATCGTGATTCAAGTCACCCGCCAGCAGGTTGGCCGAACGTTCCGAAAACTTGAACGCTTCGATGGGTTTGAACCCGTAATGCGGTGCCAACGGTGAGTCATCTGCCGCACGTGAGCTACTCGCGCAGAGCGACCAGATCAGGGCGAGGCCCGCGAGGCAACACCGTCGAAATGTGGGTTGTAGAAGGCAATGTTTGAACATGATCCAGCCCTCGGGAATTGGCTTCGGATGACAGGGAAGCTTTGAAATGAAACGGGGCGAAATGCGAGACATGGAATGACTCGGCTACGTAGTTCAGCCATTCCATGACTGAGAATCTGGACGCGGAGACGATCGACGAACGCGCGACCCAACTTCCGCCCGATGGTTTAAGATTCAGGCGGGATCGTTGGCAGGACCGGCCGATGGCGGATCGGAGTTGGGACGTGGGCCGTCAGGGCGCGATGAACCATCCTGTCGGGGTGGTCGTCCGTCGCTCGGTCCCTTTTGTTCACCGCGCGGTCGATCATCACGCGGTCGGTTGTCTCGGGGACGTTCCTCGCGCGGCCGATCTTCTTTGGGCCGATCTTCGCGGCGCGACGACCCTGCATCGGTACCTGCCTCGACGTTGTCTCGCGGAGCCGACTGCGGCGGATTCGGCTTTGAAGGCTTGGTGCTGACGACGGTCAAGATGTCCTTCTCGTCGGTCATGATGTGACGCTGACCTTCGTAAGCGATCATCAATTTTCTTGCGAGCAGCTCCTGCCCGACGATCTTGCCGGTCCCCTGTTTGGTGACGACGGTCGCTCCGACGGGCGGGAGTTCCTTGCGGCTCTCCTCGTAGGTGTCGTACTCGTAGCGCAGGCAGCATTTCAGACGACCGCAGCGGCCGGAGATTTTCGAGGGATCGAGCGTCGCCTTCTGCAGCTTGGCCATTTTCATCGAGACCGGTGGCATCTCACGGAGGAACGTGTTGCAGCAGACGGGTTGGCCACAATCACCGTAGTCGGCCAGCAGCTTGGCTTCGTCGCGGATGCCGATCTGGCGCATCTCAATCCGCGTCTGAAACTCTTTGGCGAGCGACTTGACCAAGTCGCGAAAGTCGATCCGCTGTTCAGCGACGTAGTAATACACCAGCCGTTCGCCGCCGATGATCTGCTCCACGTCGATCAACTGCATTTGGAGGTTGCGTTCGCGGACTTGAGCGAGACCTCCGGCAAACGCTTCCTTCTCAAATGCGATCGCCTTCGTGCGGTTGGCTTCATCGTCATCGTTGGCGAGCCGAATGATGCGACCGTGTTCATCCGCGGCCCCTAGGTAAGCGCGGGTTTGCTCGGTGGCGGTACTCAGCACCGTTCCCCATTCGTGGCCACGCTCGCCCCGCACGATGACCGAGGCACCGCGCGGCAACGGAGCGAGGCCCCGTGAAGAGAACTCACCCAAGATGCGTGTCGTCCCGTAGCGAACGACGTAGGACTGATCGGTGAAAGGTGTATCCATGGGGCCTTCTGTGCTCAGGCTTTGATCGTGAGAGAGGACATCCGTGTCATGCTCGGCGGCATGTGACACCCCCCGTGAGACACGCCCCGCATCGGGCGACGCGGGGGGCTTCCACAAGGGGGGCGGAGTATACACGCCTGCTCGCCTCAGACGCCAAGCCGCGCAGAAACGCACGGGGGGACATCGGCATTCCTCTGATCTTTACCTCGCGCGGCTAAACGTGGAAACGTGTCATTCAGGTCCGCGTGAGGTATCGGTCGGTCGCCGGGCTGGGCTACTCAATCGAGTCCGGCAATTCGATCTCACCCAGATCGACTTCGTCTTCAACTGCGAGGCCCTCTTCGCAGGTGAAGCTCTTCGTCATCGACTCCATGACTGGGCGAGTCAACTTCGATTCAAAGTCGGTTCCCTGCGACACGATCAACACTGTGCGACGGTAAGTCCGGAAGGCGAACAGTGTGGCCCAGTTAACAGCGTCGAGACACACGAAGTCGATCTCACGGCTGGCGACGGGGACCGGCAATGGCGGTGGCGGTTCCGATTCGTCGAGGTCTGTGTATTCATCGCGATAGGCCGCGAGAGCCGTCTCCAAAATGGCGGTCGGATCAGGGGCATCGGCGAACAGCGTCAGCATCCAAAACGACGAACCATGACTTTGAATGGCAATCGTGATTTCCTCTGGTCCCGCTTCCTCAGTCACGGTCCAGTCGCCCGGATAGCGAAATTGGATTTCGTGTTTACGATAGACTTCATCTCCCCCGAACGGAGTCTCGTCTACGGAGTGATCGTCATGCTCATGGCTGTGTTCGTGATCGGCGGAGCTGTCGTGGTTGTGCCTCACTCGCAAGTCCTTTTCGTCAATTTCGTGTCTCGTAGTTGGCCTCGCCTCGCATCAAAGACGACGAGGAGCAGGTCACCTTGTGCCACTTCAATGGGTTGTCGCTGATAGTCTCGTCGAGTAGCCTACACCCAACTTCCAGAGAACTGTATGGCGGCAGAAGCAGGAGTCTCAAACTCGTGTTGTTTGCCGCCCATTTTTTCCAGGTAAGCCCGGTGATTCACGTTGGCTGAGTCCGATGACTTTCATCGAACAGCCCCGTGATCGTGTGGGCGCAGACGAAGGAGAATTGAATGGCATCTGTTCGTGCAGAGAATGTGGCTGAGGTCGTGTGGGAACTAAAGCGAGTCGACAAGTACGCCTCGTACACGGAAGTGGCGACGCGGGCCGGTTTCAAGCCGGGTGTCGCTGGCCGCACGCTCCAAACCGTGCTCGCCAATGTGCAGCGAGATTGGCCGCACTTGCAGTGGTGGCGAACGATTCCCGATGACGGCCTGATCGTAGAAGACTCACCGCTCGCGAAGAAACTGGCTGAGACGGGTGTCGCGCTGAAGGCCAGTGACAAGAAAGGCTTCGTCACGCTGACTGACCTAGAATCGAAGCTCTTCACGTGGGACCACGCCGCAGCAGCAGCGGCCACCGTTTCCGCTTGACGTTTAGTCAACGGCGATCGCCTTCAGCCGTTTGCGATCACCTGTCCAAAAAAAAGCAGCCCGATCAACCTTTGATCGGGCTGTCTCGTTGGGTGTACTGCGGCGATCGCCAACGAGGTGTGGATACCTCTCACGGTATGAAGTGAGACGTTTAGCCGGAACGCCAACGGCGTGCGTGCGATCAACGGTTTGCCCGCGCTCACTCCCACGCCGATGGCATTGCGGCTAGCAGACCGCACGAGTGCCTCAATTCAGGCCGCGTCGCTTTAGTTCTGCGACGACAGCTTGCACGATAGTGGCGACTTCTTCAGGGCTAGAGTCCTTCGCTTCTCCAGTCAGTGGGCAACCGCAAAGTGGCTCGTCGGTCAAACCATGTTCGGACAACAGACACTGCAACGTGTTGGCCAGTTTGGCGAGGTCCGACTGTTGATCATCCGAAAGTGGCTGGCGACCGACTCCCGTATCGAAGCCGCGCAGCCGAACGGCCGTGCGAAAGCCATCGGGGAATTCGGCCGAGTAGAGCATCGCGTCGAAGAGTTTCACGATGTCGTACTGAAGCTCCCGCGCTTCGTCGATGCGGTACGCGATGGTGAGGTCATATAGCTTGCGAGTCAGCTCGGGAACGACGCCGGAACTGGCGTTTGTTCCCCCATCACAACCGACGAGCAGCATCGGCATCAGCGCCGCATCCCACCCGGTGAGGAAGCTAAAGTCCGGCCGATTCGGGCGCACAGCCTGAATCATCCGGATCATGTTCGGAATGTCGCCCGACGAATCCTTGATCCCCGTCACACGTGGGCACTCATCGGCCAGTCGCTGAATCGTGGGGACATCAATCGGGCTGGCGAACATTGGGATGTTGTAGAGCGTCACGTCGATCGGCGTGTTGTCCCCGATTTCCTTGAAGTACGCATAGACCGAACGCGGACTGAGTTTGAAGTAGTAAGGGGCCACAATAGCCACTGCCGTCGCACCCATCTCGTAGTACTTCTCGCACGCCCGAACGGTCTCTTTGACGTTGGCCTCGGCAGCACCGGCGAGTACCGGCACACGACCGCGCACCTGATGGCAGATGATCTCCATGATGCGGATTCGCTCTTCGGCCGTGAATCGAGTGAACTCACCCGTCGAACCGTTCGGGTAGAGACCATGCACCCCCTTGGAGATCAACCAGTCGATGTACCGTCGCAGTTCGCCCTCGTGAATCTCTCCCTTTGCGTCGAGCGGTACAATGTTGGGAGTGAAGATGCCTTTGAGTTTGGCCTGAGACGGCATGGTGAGACTCGCTGAGGTCGGATCGTGATCGAGGCTGTTTGTCGGAAAGAGGCATTCCAACGACTACGGGAAATCTACCGCAGAAATTGAGTTGAGGAAGCCGCTGGCGTTGATGAAATGCCACAACCGTGATGGCCCGATTGCTGCAACCCGCACAGTCGTCACGACTACGATGACAAGTCCTTGTTCATTGCCAAAGGCCAAGTCACTCGGGTGACGGTTTGTTCCTCGGAAGCAGATTCAATTTCGATGCGACCGCCGTGCTGTTCGACGATGCGCCAGCATTTCGACAGGCCAAACCCAAGCCCTCGTCCTGCCTGCCGTCCTGAAAAAAACGGATCAAAGGCGTGTTGCCGTTCGCTGGCAGTGAAGCCTTGCCCGTGATCCTCGATCTCAATCAAGGCCGATTCGTCGAGTGAGCTGGCTCGAAAACGAATCTCACCACCACCGACCGAATCCAGCGCTTGGCGACTGTTTCGCAACAACTCAGTCAGTACGATGGCCAATTGAGCGGGATCGGCCTTCAGGACGAGTACTCCGGAAACCTCGACGCTCACCAGACAAGACGCGTTCGTCAGCTCGTCAGTCTGTTGGAGAATTACGGCCTTGATCGCATCGGCCAACGTCACGTCCTGAAGTTCGGGAACCGGTGGTCGGCCGAACAGCATCGCGTCGCCGATCATGTCGCGGATGCGGTACGCCTGAGCACCGATGGCCAGCAGCATCTGTCTTCGCTGAGGATCGCGTTCGTCTTTGAGTAGCAGTTGGGCACGACCAATGATCGTGGCCAGTGGGTTGTTGATCTCATGCCCAGCCCCAGCTGCGAACTCCGCCAGCGCTTCCAGTTTGGCTGAGTCTGGCAGGATGAACTCACTCGCCAGAGAGTCCTCGGTGTGGTGATTGGGCGCCGCCATCGGAAGTACATCCATCAGTCACGTTTCGGCCTTGAAACGAAAGCGAGGACGATGGTTCTCCATCGTCCTCGTCGAGTGCATTTGTTTCGTCTCGAATTACCGTCGGAAACCCAAAGCGGATTCTTCAGCGGAGACCGAAGACTCGCGCCAAACAGCGTTCGCCTGATCTTTTCCGTTCAGTCCAACGAGTTCATCGGCCATTCATTTTCCGACAGGCTCAACATCCAGCAGCTTGCACATGTGATTGACGAGAGTTTCGATTTCAAACGGCTTCTGGAGGAACTCATTTGCGCCGCACTCCTTCAACTCCGCGATCTTGTCGGTCTCAACCATCCCACTGATGCAGATGATCTGAGTCCCATCGAGCGCCGAATCCATTCGAACTCGCTGGCACACTTCTTTGCCGTTGATGTCCGGCAGCATCACATCCAGGACAATGATGTCCGGGCGGTATTCCTTCACCATCATGCCGGCTTCAAAGCCATTGTTGGCGATTCGAATCTCGAACCGGCCATCGGCTTCGAGTGCATCTCGGATCAGTTCCACCAGTTCCTCGTCATCGTCCACGATCAGTGCTTTGCGGCGACCGCTTTCGAGGGCATCCGTGGGAATGCCATTGTCTTTCATGAAGCGGAACAGGATGTCGCGGGGGATGCGGCGGAAGCGCGATCCGGGGACGCGAAAACCGCGCAACTGACCCGAATCAAAACAGCGAATGATAGTTTGTTGGCTGACCTTACAAATTTTGGCAGCCTCGCCGGTGGTGAACACGGTCTTCTGCATGCGGCTGATCCATCCTTTCCAAGAGCACTCGGCGGGGGAGGCCGAGTACCACAGTCCGTTGTCTCTCCAGCCTCTCTCCGAGAGAGAGGCCGCTGGTCGTCTGAGCAGTTTCGGTAGGCATCGGCAGATTGTGCGGATTTTACCGATTCTTCCGTAGGTGCCGATTGTAGCTAACCTATCAATTCGGTCAACACGCCTTCCTTTCTTTAGAACTCCAGCCAAGCCAACTCGCCCGAGAATGCCTATCCCGTATGAGCAGGCTCGCAAACGGAAGCCAAGTCAACACTTTCGGCTGTTTGACTAAGCCTGAGGATTCACGCAGAAACGGCATTTCGGCGCGATGTGATGGCGCTTTCGGTGAGGCGAATCAGCCCCAAAACTCCAGCATTGAGACGAACTCCGGCAGCGATCGCCGCTGAGTCGCACGCCAATCCAATTCAACACAGAAGGATGAGTAGCCTTACCTGCCCATTTTCGAGGAGGCGAGAATGAGAACCGAGGGGACGAGTATGTCACCCCGCCCAAACTACCAGCCACGTTTCGTATCAGGTCATGCGTTGCGGCTCTTTGAGATAGAGCAACACGATGGAGAGGTCGGCGGGGGTGATGCCGCTGATGCGGCTGGCCTGCCCGAGATCGGCGGGGCGAACTTTGGAGAGCTTTTCTTTGGCTTCGCGCCGCAGTTGGGCGACCGCCTGAAAGTCGAACGTGGGTGGGATGCGGAC
>JAYTXB010000085.1:0-3082 GCA_043743205.1 Schlesneria sp. | reverse complement strand
GCAAATTTGAGCTGGTCAGGGCATTACCCCCCGAACGAGGAACCGCGTTTGAAAATTCGAATTTTCGCTCTGGCCAAAGAGCTCGACATCGACAGCAAGCTATTGATCGATCATTGCGCAAAAGCCGGCATCACAATCAAGAACTCGGCGTTGGCTAGCATTTCGCCTGAGGAACGAGACCGAGTGATGGATGTCATTCGGGCGAGTCAACAACCCAAGCAGGCCGCTGTTCCCGCGAGTGCCGTGGCGGTCCCAGCAGCGAGGGATGTCGTTGCTGATATTGCCGGGAAGACTCGATCCATCCGCAACATGATGATGGCAAGGTCTCAAACGACGCGAGTGCCGTCTGTAGAAGTTAATGCGCCGGTAGAAGTCGCTCTCCCTGAGGACCACCAATCTCCGCCCGACGACACACCAAACATTCCAACAACGAACGCCGATCTAAGCGGCGACGACTCTGCCTCCCCTACAAGCACAATTGTCGTTGCGGATTCAGATATCAACGAGGCTCCTGAGTCTGAAGCCGCGACACCAGAGCCAATTGAGAATACAGAACCGGAGACGGTGCAAGTTGTGGTGGAGGGCGCAGCGGCCCTCACTCGGCCTGAGTTTCCACCGGCCAACGGCCTAATGCCTCGGGCGATGCGTTCGATGTCGATGACCGCCCGCTCGTCATCTGACTTCGCGGGTGGAAAGCCGGGTGCTGCCGCCAAAAAGCCTCGCACGTCATCTCCAAATCTCGCTGCGATTCCAGACTACAAGCGGCCGGTCGTCAAGGTCTCGAAGCCTGAAGAAGCGGTCGCACAGAAGCCAGTGATCCGGCTCAATCCTGATGGGCAGCAAAAGTCCGCCAGCCCGCTGAGCAAGCACCTTCCAAAGAAGGCGGTCGATAACAAGAAGCGTGTTGGGGGTGACCAAGAAGAGGGATCGTTGCCTAAGTCGAGGCAGGCCGATCTCGGGCGGAACTTGGAAGAAAGCCGGATGCAACGGCGGTCTAAGAAGCCGTTGTCTCGGAGCGAAGAAGAGCAAGAAAGCCGTCGTCGATTCGGCCATGTTCGCCCCAAGCAACGTAAGCACGTCCGCTCAGAACTGAAGAGCGAATGCGAGATTGAATTGCCGATCACGGTAAGGTCCGTGTCGGAAGGGATTGGTCGCCCAGCCAAGGCTATCATTCAGGTTTTGTTCGCTCGAGGAGAGATGGTCTCGATCAATTCGTCGCTCACCGAAGAGTTGGCAATTGAAGTTTGCCTTGAGTTGGGTGTCGAACTCACGATTCGACGCGAGAAAGATATTGAAGATCGAATCGCCGAAGCGGCCACGAGCGGAGACCTCCCCGAGGAAATACAGGCGCGCCCGCCAATCATCACGATTCTTGGTCACGTCGATCACGGAAAAACGACGCTCGTCGATAAACTGCGTTCGGCAAACGTCGCCGCCTCCGAATTCGGTGGGATCACGCAACATATCGCCGCATATCAGATCGAACACAATGGGCATAAGTTGACCTTCGTGGACACGCCTGGCCATGCCGCCTTCGGTGAGATGCGTGCCCGCGGCGCGAATGTCACAGACATTATCGTCCTCGTCGTGGCAGCCAACGATGGCGTAATGCCACAAACTATTGAATGTATCGCTCATGCGAAGGCCGCTGGAGTGCCCATCGTCGTGGCGATGAACAAGATTGACCTACCAGATCGCAACGAGCAACGAGTTCTCACCGATCTCTCCACTCACGACATACTCGTGTCGGAATGGGGTGGTGACATCGAGTTGGTGCGGACCTCCGGCTTGACTGGACAAGGTCTCCCTGAATTGCTCGACACAATTCTGCTAACGGCAGACTTGCACGAGTTCAAAGCGAACCCGAACCGCGCGGCATCGGGTAACTGTTTGGAAGCATTCCGCGACGAAGGCCGCGGCCCAGTCGCGTGGCTGATCGTCAGGACGGGAACGTTGCGTGTGGGCGACGCGATTCTGTGCGGCGGCGCGTTCGGTCGTATTCGAGCCATGTACAACGAGCGGGACGAAGAAGTCTTGGAAGCAGGCCCTTCGACGCCAATCAAGGTCGCAGGTTTGGACATCGTCCCCAGTGCTGGCGATCAATTCCAAGTGTTGGCCGATCTTGACGCGGCACGCGAAGGGGCCGAGCAACGACGCCAGAAAGGCCGGACAGCAGTGTTGGCCAACATGGGTGGTCGGCGAACGCTGGAAGACATTCTCAATGCAGCTCGTGAGGGCGAAGTCCAAGAACTGAATGTCATCATTAAGGCCGACACGCCCGGTTCGCTGGAAGCCCTGCGGGGAGAACTGGGCAAGTTTGAACACCCAGAAGTTCGCATCCGGTTACTGCATGATGGCGTGGGTGGAGTCAACGAAAGCGATGTCTATCTGGCAGCAGCATCGAACGCAGTTATCGTCGCGTTCCATGTCATCGCAGAAGATCGAGCACAGTTCTTGGCCCAACAGGAAGGGGTCGAGATTCGCCGTTACAACATCATCTACGAAGTTTTGGATGAGGTGAAGCGGATTCTCGAAGGGATGCTGCGTCCCGAGAAGCGGGAAGTCGTCACGGGCCGAGCCATCGTTTTGCGGACGTTCAGCATTACTCGGTTCGGCACGATCGCCGGTTGCCGCGTGCTGAACGGCTCGATCGAGCGATCACACCGAATGAATCTCATTCGAGATCAAAAGATACTGAACACCTATGGAATTGCCTCGCTGAAACGCGAGAAAGACGACGCGAAGGAAGTTCGCGAAGGAATGGAATGCGGTATCCGACTCGAGAACTACAACGACATCAAGGAGGGGGACCTGTTGGAAGCCTTCAAGATTGAGGAAGTCAAACGGACACTCGAATGATGAGGTGTTCGGTTCGCCGATCTTGCCGACCACGCGGTTGGCGCGACGAACCCGGCAGTGTGATGGAATGAAATGCGGAAACGCTTGGTCTGCACGGCCTCACCACTGGCAGCGCCGGGTCAAGTTTGTTTCGGCCAAGGTAAAGTTTTTCAATGAGTTCACGCCGGATGGAACGGGCTGCAGAAGCCATTCGTGAAGTTGTCAGCACCACTGTGCTGTTTGG
>JAYTXB010000084.1:0-16791 GCA_043743205.1 Schlesneria sp. | reverse complement strand
AGTGCAGTTTGACCACGGCCAAAACCCGGCCTATATTCACTTTCGACAACGCGGCTGTCGTCGCAGGGCAACGCCTGATGACGACCTGCCACAGGGATTCGGGGCCACATTGTCACGTCAGCGTTCACTTCGAGGGGGAGTGAGCGGGATCGGCGTGCTTTGTTTTGACCTACGAATTCGAGGGGCTTTTCATGTCTTTCTCTGCGCTCTTTCGACGGTCGGTTGTCGTCCTGACAGCCGCCGTCGCCGCGAGTGTCGTCGGTGCGCCGACGCTGCTGGCTCAAGCCGGAACTACTCGTGCTGAGACCGTTGCCAACGATGAGCAACAGGCCTTGCAGGACGGCAACAAACTGCGAGCGGCCCGCCGCTGGGCCGAGGCCATCGAGTACTACGACAAGTCGATCAAGAAGTGGCCCGACAATGAGTCGCTCAAGGCTGGCCTGCGACAATCGAAGATTCAGTTTTCGATCGACCGCCGTTATGCAGACAAGTCTTTCTTGGACCGAATGCTGCCGCTCTCACAGCCCGAAGCGATGATGTATCTCGACGACGTGCTGGAAAAAGTGCGACGTTATTACGTCGAGAACATCAGCCCGACGAACATCCTCGCTCACGGTACTGAGAGCCTGTACTTCGCGCTCAGCAACGAGAAGTTTCTGCAACGCAACCTGCCGTATGCCGAACCAACTCGAGTCGCTCAAGTCCGCCGCACATTGCGGGACAACTATTGGAACAAGCAGGTTTCCAGTCACGAACATGCTCGGCGCGTCGTGGCCGAATTGTGCGAATTGACTCAACGTGAACTTGGCCTCCCTGCGGCGGCCGTCGTGTTGGAGTTCGTCTTCGGCGGCTGCAATTCGCTGGACGACTACAGCAGCTATCTCACACCGGGCAAGCTCGATGACCTCTACAACAACATTGATGGCGAGTTCGTCGGGATCGGCATCGAGATGAAGGCCGAACCAGACAAAGGTCTGTTGCTGGTGAACGTCCTGGCCGACAGTCCCGCCGAAGAAGGAGGAGCCGTCGCTGGCGAGATCATTGTCGGGATCAATGACAAAGACAGCCGCAAGATGTCTACGGAAGAGGCCGCTCAGTTGTTGCAGGGAACAGAAGGGAGTCGGCTCCGGCTGACACTGGCCGATCCGGTCACGAGCAAAGAGCGATCAACGACACTCGTGCGACGAGCCGTCAAAGTGAAGAGCATCCCGATCGTGAAGATCATCGACCGGAACAGTGGCATCGCTTACATCCGCATGACGGGCTTCCAGAAGAACACGGTCGAGGAACTCGATGCCGCCCTGTTAAAGCTCAACCGCGAAGGAATGCAGGCTCTGATTTGGGATGTGCGAGGCAATCCCGGTGGACTGTTGAACTCGGCCGTGGAAGTGCTCGACCGGTTCATCGACAGCGGTGTGCTGGTCTCGACAAAGGGACGCACCGCCGATCAGAACTCGATCTACGAAGCTCATGCCAAAGGAACCTGGCGAGTGCCGCTCGTGCTGCTCACCGATGGTGACAGTGCCAGTGCCAGCGAGATCGTGGCCGGTGCCGTGCGAGACCATCACCGAGCGACCATCGTGGGCCGCAAGACCTACGGCAAGTGGTCCGTGCAAAGCATTCTGCCCGGTCAGGCTGAGTCCGGATTCCGACTGACGACCGCCAAGTTCTATGCTCCCAACGGCGAGACCTACGGCAAGATTGGAATCAAACCCGATGTCACCGTCCCCGAAGACACCACGCAAGCATCGACCAAACGCAGCCGTCGCAAGGAGTCCATTGAGGATGATCGCGATATCGAAGCGGGGCTGGATGTCCTTCGCAAACAAATGGCCAAACGATGAGTGACGGAGCGATCGACGACTGGATTTACACCGGACGGGGCGTCTCACCAACGCTCCGTTGGTCGTTTACGGTCGATGCTCCACTGGCCGATCTCAGATTGGGTCGCGAGACGGGCGAAGTCATTGCGGCCGATGCGTCGGGTGGGCTGTACCTGCTCGATCGTCAAGGTCGCGTCCAAACACAGGCCCGGACGCGATATCAGTTGCAACGAGTCGCCTGGTCTGACCACGGCATGGTCGGCGCGGCGAGTTTTGACAACGTGATGGTCGGTTGGTTCGATCGTCGGTTGCAGTTCAATTGGACACGCGAGATGCCTGACGAAGTGACCGCGATCTCCGTTGATCCGCACGGTACGCATGTCGCCGTCGCGATGGCCAATGGCGTGAACATGGTCCTCTCGTCCGAGAACAAGAAGTACAGTCGGTTCGAGTCGGTGCGTCCGCTGCGATACCTTCAACTGCTGGCCACGACACCCGAGATGCTGGCCGCCGCCGATCATGGCCTGGTGGGTCGATACGCTCTGACGGGCAACGCGGTCTGGACTGAGAAAGTCTGGTCCAATGTCGGTGACATGGCCGTCACGGCAGACGGACGCAACGTTTTTCTCGCGGGCTTCACTCACGGTGCCCAACTTTTCGACGGGAACGATGGAAAATCGCGGGGCAGCTTTGTGTCCGACGGCACCGTCAACTTGCTGGCTTGTAGCTTCACGAAGAAGCACCTCATCGTTTCGACACTCGAACGCCAATTGTTTTTCATCGACGACGACAGCAGTCTCGTCTGGCAACTCACCGCACCCGAAGATGTCACGCGCGTCGTGATGTCGCCGCTGGGCGACTGGATCATCTGCGGCTTTGCCTCCGGGCGCATCGTCCGCTTGGACAATAGTCGTTGAGGCAAACGGACGATCCAGACCCCGCCGCTGAGTCACTTTCAAACTGCTTGTACCTCGTGTGGGAGTGCCCTACGATGCCGCCCCGCTAGTCGTCTGTTGAACAACCCGTAGGATGGACGCCTCGTCCGTCCGTTTTGAGTTTGGGTTCGGACGGACGAGGCGTCCATCCTACATTTTTCAAAAGACCGCTAGCCGCCCCACCCGCCATTCGTGGAGAGACCGATGCCCGCCGAACCGACCGACAAAACGATCCTCATCATCGACGATGATCGCGAAATTGCCGCGATGCTGATCGGCGTCCTCCAAAGCAACGGCTACCGCGTGAGTCACGCTCAGAACGGGGTGGAGGGCCAACGTCAGATCGAGACGCTCAAGCCCGATCTGGTCATCACCGACATGATGATGCCGCGCATGGGAGGCTTCCCGGTTTTGGAGTTCCTCAAAACGTTGGAGACTCCGCCGGCCGTCATCATGATCACCGCGAACGAAGGAGGCCGACACAAAGCCTACGCCGAGATGCTCGGTGTGGCCGACTACCTGAGGAAGCCGTTCCCGATGGAGGTGCTGCTCGAATCGGTGCGCCGCATCTTCGCCACCAAGGATGGAACAGACGACAAGACCGCGCCGCTCAAGCGAGCCACTCGCAAACGAGCCGTGAAAACGGATGCCGATGACGACGAGGATTAGCCAGCGCAACTTGTAGGATGGGCACTCTTGCCCGTCCTGCCTTCGTCTTCTCGCTCGGCTATTCCGTCAACAGCCGGACGGGCAAGAGTGCCCATCCTACGGCGACGGATTTCAGCTCAGTTGAAGCCCGTGTTGCGATTGATATCGCGGGCCTGTTCGGACCACAGCAACTTGTCGAGCGGGTCTTCCCGTTCTGCCCGACGATTACCGCGACCGATCTTTCCGGCATCACCGCGCCAGTCGGTCTTCGGCCCATCGGTTTCTGGCTCCCATTGATCGCCCTTGGACATCAAACCGGCCTTCTTATTGAAGAGGCCGGTGCCTGACGACGAACATCCTTGGACCGTGATCAACAGCATGGCGAACAGTCCAAAGAGCGCGACAGAACGAAGCAGCATCGAATGACTCCCGTAACCGAGGGATGGTCGATCACCGCATAAAACCTTGGTGCCGAAGATCGCCAAACCGCGCGGGCTTATCTCAGAATGTTCCAAATGTGTCGATACGGTTTCGGTGGCCCTTCTTCAATGAGACGCTCGCGATGACTCCGCTCTCTGCTCCGCTCGATGTTCTCGTTGTGGCCCCGCATCCGGACGATGCTGAGATTGGTGTCGGCGGAACACTGATTCGTTGTCAGCGCGACGGGCTTCGCACCGGGGTGATCGACCTGACGACAGGTGAGCCAACGCCGCACGGTTCCTTGGAGATTCGCGCGCGGGAGACCGCAGCGGCAACGCAGGTGCTTCAACTCGATTGGCGTCACAATCTCGGGCTACCTAACCGATCCCTCGAACCGACGCTGGAGGCCCGTCGCGCACTCGCCACCGTCTTCCGACTCACGCGGCCTAAGTTGATCCTCGCCCCGTATTGGGAGGACAGTCACCCCGACCACATCGCCGCCTCGAGTCTCGTCGATGCCGCTCGCTTTTGGGCGAAGCTTTCTCGAACCGACATGCCCGGCGAACCGTACCTGCCGCCACGAGTTCTCTACTACTTCAGCATCCACTTGCGGATTCATCCGCAGCCCGCGTTTGTGTTCGACATCAGTGATGCGATCGAGACGAAGCTAGAGGCGATCCGGTGCTACGAGAGCCAGCTCATCACCGGTCGCTCGACGGAGTTCCCGACCGCGCTCGATGACATTCGCGACCGAGGTCGTTACTGGGGCTGGAGCATCAACGCGAAGTACGGGGAACCGTTCGCCAGTCGTGAGACGCTGCGCGTCGCGAGTCTGAAAGAGGTGTTCGATTGAGAACACGACTTTGAATTCACAGTCCAACCCGGAAACATCAATGTCGCTCTTCGTGATTCGCAATGGCACTGTGTACGACCCGACCAACGGAGTCGATGGCGAAGTACGTGACATCTGGATCGAGAATGGCAAGGTCATCGCCGCTCCGACCGATTCCCTGCGGAAGCCTGACCGAACGCTCGATGCCAGTGGCTTGGTCGTGATGCCGGGGGGCGTGGACATGCACTGCCACATCGCCGGGCCAAAGGTGAACGTCGCGCGGAAGATGCTTCCCGAGGAACGGCGTCGAGCCCGAGTCCTGCACCGCACGGAGATCGCTCGCTCTGGAACGACCGGCAGTTGTCCGTCGTCGTTCGCGACCGGCTATCTTTACGCGGGACTCGGCTACACGACCGCCTTCGACGCCGCGATCCCGCCGCTGGCCGCACGTCACGCTCACGAAGAATTTGAAGACACGCCGCTGCTCGACAAAGGTTTTTTCGTCCTCGCAGGAAACAACCAGTTCGTCATGCAGCAGCTCAAACTGGAGCAGCCCGAGTTGGTGCGGGCGTATCTCGGTTGGCTGCTCAATGCGACCAAGGGTTACGCCATCAAGGCGGTCAATCCGGGGGGCGTCGAAGTTTGGAAGAGTCGCGGGTTGGGAAACGTCTCGGGGCTGGACGATGTCGTCGATCACTTCGGTGTGACGCCGCGTCAGATCGTGAGAGGTCTCGCGACGGCGGTCGATGAGTTGCGGTTGCCACACGCACTCCATCTGCACTGCAACAATCTGGGGATGCCCGGCAACTGGTCCACCACACTGGAGACGATGCGAGCCTTGGAAGGACATCGCGGACACGTCACTCACATCCAGTACCACAGTTACGCAGGCGATCCCGACGACCAAGCGACGTTCGGCTCGCGCGTTCCCGAGTTGGCGGACTATGTGAACTCACACTCGAACCTGACCGTCGATGTCGGCCAAGTGATGTTCGGGCAGACCTGTTCGATGACGGGCGACGGCCCGCTCGGTCACTACCTGCATCGCGTTCTCGGCGGTGCGTGGTTCAGTTGCGACCTCGAACAGGAATGCGGCTGCGGCATTGCGCCGATCAAGTATCGCCGCAAGAGTCTGGTCCATGCCCTGCAATGGGCGATCGGTCTGGAGTGGTATCTGCTGGTCGATGATCCGTGGCGAATCGCCATGAGTACCGACCATCCGAATGGAGCTTCGTTCCTGGCGTATCCCCAAATCATCGCGTTGCTCATGGATCGCACGCGCCGCGCGGAGACTCTCGCCACGCTTCCCGAAGCCGTGCGAACGCGCTGCGTGCTGCCCGATCTCACACGCGAGTACACGCTCAACGAGATCGCGATCATCACCCGCGCCGCGCCAGCCAAGATGCTTGGGCTGACTCACAAAGGACACTTCGGCCCCGGCACCGATGCTGACGTGACGATCTACACACCGAACGCTGACATCGAACGAATGTTTGAGCTGCCGCGCTGCGTTCTCAAGTCGGGCGAGATCGTGATCGATCAGGGCGAAGTCCGCGCGAGTTTCAACGGCGCGACACATCATGTCAGCCCCGAGTACGACGATGCCGCGATACCCACCATCCGCGACTGGTTCGAGGCTCACTACACCATCCAGTTCCGCAACTACCCAATGCAGGATGAAGAACTGCTCGGGAAGATGATTGCCGTACCTACGACGGTGCCTTGAATGGCAGGCAACGGCTATCTGCGGCGAATGACGACGCGCTGGTTTCGTTGTGGAAATCGTGGCTGTTGTCCTCGGTTCGCCTGCTCCCATTGCTGCGAGCCGTAGTTGATGCCGCTCACGTTGTAGCCTCGGAAAGGGTTGCGAGGACTAATGGTGTCGGCTTGCGCGACGGAGATCTCGAAGGCCATGACAACTGCGATCAACAACAACCCGGTGCGTGTGTGAGCCATGTCGGTACTCTCCTTTTCAACGAGGGACGGCTTCGGTGGCGGACAGAGCGAGTCAGCAGCGGACCAGTCAGGACGAGCTTGCTCGACTGCGGTCGCATTGTAGGGATGGTCTCTCGTAGCGTGTCAGCGGTTGTGTTGTCTCTCTTGCGAAGGATTCAGTCTCGAACCGCTCAAGGCGAGTCGCAACCTGCGGCGATGAGGCAGGGCTACTTCGCGATGGAAGGCGGACAGCTCGACATAGACACCATCGAATAGCCTGCCGAGTTGACGCTACCTGCTGTCCGGCTTACGAATGGCGGCTTGACGGGCTGCCGAGTCTGGTGGCCGAACGGTACCCCTCCCGAGGAAGCATCATGAGACGATTGGGATCTTGGTCGAGCGTAGTGATTGCCGTGACGAGTTTGTTGGGCACGAGTCGCGTCGTCCAAGCCGACGTTAAGCTGCCGAAGGTCATTGCGAGCCACATGGTCTTGCAACAGAAGCTGCCGCTGCCAATCTGGGGCACGGCCGACGCGGGTGAGGACGTGACGGTCTCGCTCGGTGACAACACGGCCTCGACGAAAGCAGGCGCGGACGGCAAGTGGTCGGTCAAACTGAAGGCGATCACTGCCGGTGGAGGCCCTCTCGAACTGGTCGTCAAAGGGAAGAACGAGATCAAGCTGACCGACATCCTGATCGGCGAAGTGTGGGTCGCATCGGGGCAGTCGAACATGGAATGGCCGGTTGCCGCCTCCAACAATCCGCAGGAAGAGATCGCGGCGGCGAAGTATCCGAACATTCGCCTGTTCCACGTCAGGAAGACGCCCGCCGTCACACCGCAGGACGAGGTGGTGCTCGATCTCGCATGGTCCGAGTGCTCGCCCGCGACGATCGGCAATTTCTCGGCCGTGGCGTATTTCTTCGGGCGGCACATCCACCAAGAACTGAACGTCCCGGTCGGACTGATCAACACCTCGTGGGGCGGGACGGCCATCGAGCCATGGACGCCGATCGTCGGCTTCGAGTCGGTCGAATCGCTCAAGCCCATCGCCGAACAGGTGAAGGCACAGCAGGCCAAGCCGGAGGGAGTCCAGCCGAATCCGGGTGCGCCGACGCACCTCTACAACGGCATGGTGCATGGTGTCCAACCGTTCGGCATTCGCGGAGCCTTGTGGTATCAGGGGGAATCGAACCGAGGTCAGGGAGTCGCCTACGAGCAGAAAATGCACGCGTTGATCAACGGTTGGCGAACCGTGTGGAATCAGGGGGACTTCCCGTTCCTGTTCGTGCAACTCGCACCGTTCAAGTATGGCCCCAACGATCCTCAATTCCTGTTGCCTCAAATTTGGGAGGCCCAGACCAAGACGCTCGCGTTGAAGAACACCGGCATGGCAGTCACGACGGACATCACTCACCTGACCGACATTCATCCCAAGAACAAGCAGGATGTCGGCAAACGACTTGCGCTGTGGGCTTTGGCAAGGACCTATGGCAAGGAAGGACTGGTCTATTCGGGACCGCTGTACAAGTCGATGAAGGTCGAAGGCAACAAGGTCCGCATCGAGTTCGAACATGTCGGGAGCGGCTTGAAGTCGCGCGACGGCCAGCCGCTGTCGTGGTTCACGATCGCGAGTAAAGAAGGCGACTTCGTGGAAGCCACCGCCGCCATCGACGGCAACTCAGTTGTCGTGTCGAGTGACCAGCTCGCTGAACCCGCCGCAGTCCGCTTCGGCTGGGACCAGCTCGCCGAACCCAACCTCATGAATGCCGAAAGCCTGCCCGCCGGACCATTCCGCACCTCGCGCTGAAGCTCCCGCTTTTCTCGTTGTTTTGTTTTCTCTCGTTCCCAAGCTCCCGCTTGGGAACGGCCTCTTCCAAGCTCCAGCTTGGCGAGCAGCCTGCGGTCGTCTGAAATGAACGCCAACCCGACGCTCGTGAAGCTGGAGCTTCAAAGGCGTGCGTTCCCAAGCCGGAGCTGGGAAATCAATGTGATAAATCCCGCACGAGTGACGACCGAGACCGAGGAGCGTCTCACGCGATGATAAATCTTCTGATCGTCTACACTGTTCATGCAGCGATACTTGCACTGCCGGTGGTACTGGCAGTCCGCCGTTGTTACTTGAGCAGTGTTGGCGTATGCCTGCTCTTTGCCCTGGTGGCAGTGAGTGCGATGGAGCCTGTTGCATCTGGCCTCTTCTTCGTGGCAGTGCCGGTGTTGTTGATTCTGTCGCGGACTCGGGCCAAATCAGGCGTTGTGTGTGGCGTCATGGGAATATGGGCTGCATCCGTCTTGGGTTTCGTTGTCGGCTCGGCGGTTTGGGAGTATCGAGACCTGCACGCCACGTATCCGATCGAATCTTTGGCAGAACGATTGGCCTATGAGACTCCGGTCGGCTCGGCGAACACGTTTGACGCAGCGATGTCCGAACTCGCTTCACGCGACGGATCGGATCGGTCCTATGAAGATCAGGACGAAGCTCGGTGTATGCGGAGGCGTCAGCGCGTCCTGTCGGAACTGCACTCTCGGACCCTCGCAGAGTTCGTCGCAGCCAACGGGTTTGGTGCTGCTCGCATGAAGGGACTGCGGCGTTCGGAATTGGCAATGGCAGTCTTCCCACCGGCTGAGCCATTGCCTGAAAGCAGATCGACCGACGATTCAGTCGCAACGGAACGTTCCGACTCTTTCAACTCGGCGTCACACATTGATGCCGTGCATTCCGTGGCGTTACTCAATCACGACGACGTGATTGGACAATTCATGGCCAGCACTCGGGGAGCCTACATTCCGTCGTGGCAGCAGGCGGCCGGATACTTGCCGCACGAAATGCATCGTTCGCCAGTTCTTCAATCGACGGCAGATTGGCAACTCACACGTTTGGAGTTGGTCAGCCTGCTAAAGTTCGCCGAGCCGCGTGTCTATGAATCCAATCGTTTGCCACGCATGGAGGAGTTACGCCACGCGACAATGCGACCGCTTGATGCCTTTGAAAAGCACGGATTACAATTGCTTCGTGCAGGCCATGAAACTGCGGTCGTTCCACAGATCAACGGCATCAGAATGTTGGGCGCGGTACGAGCTTCCAAGCAATGTCTGGCATGCCATTCGGCTCGACCCGGTGAGTTGTTGGGAGCCTTTTCATATCGGCTCGACCACATGCAGAACACGGTAAAGAACCCCTCCCCCTAACCCTCTCCCCCGAAGACGGGGGCGAGGGGACAGGACTGACACCATGAAAGCTATTTTTTCCTCGTTCCCAAGCTCCAGCTTGGGAACGATCTCTTCCAAGCTCCAGCTTGGCGAGTAGCCTGCGGACGTATGAAATGAATGCCAGCACGACACTCGTGAAGCTGGAGCTTCAAAGCGGGCGTTCCCAAGCTGGAGCTTGGGAACGAGGCGGCAAGTTTGTTACTCAGGACACCCACAGACCATGACGATCGCTCTCGACTCACTCCTCGATTCTTCCGATGCCACGTTGTGGGAGGTCGTCTCGAAAGGGGACGGTCCGCCGGGGGAGTTGCCTTTGACGGAGGAGATGCTGCTCAACTCGCCGTCGGGGGATTTGTTTGGTCTCACGCAGAATGCCGGGATGGGGTGGAATCCTTCGCAGCTTTTGCGGAAACAGTTTCTGATCCTCAGCACGCAGGGAGGCATTCGCGGCGAGGACGGCAAGCCGATTGCGCTCGGGTATCACACGGGGCATTACGAAGTCGGGCTGCTGATGCGGGCGGCGGCCGAGGAGTTGGATCGGCTGGAGGTGTTGCCGTTTGCCGGGTACGTGAGCGATCCGTGCGATGGGCGGACTCAGGGAACGGTCGGGATGATGGACAGTCTGGCCTTTCGCAACGATGCGGCGGTCGTGCTGAAGCGGCTCATTCGGTCGTTGCCCACGCGGCGCGGAGTCATCGGCGTGGCGACGTGCGACAAGGGGCTGCCCGCGATGATGATGGCCCTTGCCTCGCAACAGGACTTGCCGTGCGTGATCGTCCCCGGCGGAGTCACGCTGCCACCGGCGACGGGCGAAGACGCGGGGAAGGTCCAGACGATCGGTGCCCGCTTCGCACACGGTGAGATCACGCTCGAAGAGGCCGCCGAGGCGGGATGCCGCGCGTGTGGCTCGCCGGGTGGAGGATGCCAGTTCCTCGGCACGGCGGCGACTTCGCAGGTCGTGGCCGAAGCGTTGGGGATGGCGCTGCCGCACTCGGCCCTCGCGCCGTCGGGGCAGCCGATTTGGTTGGACGCCGCGCGACGTTCGGCGCGAGCCGTCGTCGAGATGGAACGACTCGGCAAGACGATGCGCGACGTGCTGAATGCCGACGCGCTGCACAACGCGATGGTTGTGTTCGCCGCGTGCGGAGGCTCGACGAATCTGTTGCTGCACATTCCGGCCATCGCGTTTGAAGCGAAGCTGACTCGCCCGACGGTCGAGGACTGGAGCCGCATCAATCGCCAGGTGCCGAGGCTGGTCGATTGCCTGCCCAACGGCCCGGTCGGCCATCCGACGGTGAGGTTCTTCCTCGCGGGAGGTGTCCCCGAACTGATGCTGCATCTTCGGACACTCGGGCTGCTGAAGCTGGATGCGATGACCGTGGCAGGCCGCCGATTGGGTGATGTGCTCGAATGGTGGGAGCGATCCGAACGGCGAACGCGACTGCGCGAGTTGCTCGTTGCACGCGATGGCGTCGATCCCGACGCGGTCATCATGTCGCCGTCGGTTGCACGAGAAAGAGGTCTCACGAGTACCGTCACGTTCCCGCTGGGCAACATCGCGCCGGAAGGCTCGGTCATCAAGAGCACGGCGATTGACAAGAGCGTGATTGACGCCGATGGCGTCTACCGCAAGACCGGTCCGGCGCGCGTGTTCACTTCGGAACGGGATGCGATTGCGGCGGTGAAGGGGAAGGGAAGGCCAGCGGAGAAGACGAAAGGCAAGACCCCTCACCCTAACCCTCTCCCCTCCAAGGCGAGGGGCGAGGGGACAGGAGAAGCGAAGACAGAAGAGCCCCTCACCCTAACCCTCTCCCCGCAGAGCCGGGGCGAGGGGACCGGAGAAGAATCTCTTGTCGCTGACCGTCAACCTTCAACCCTCGACCATCAACCCAACCTGACTCCGATCAAAGAGGGCGACATCATCGTCCTGATGTGTCGCGGGCCGCTCGGGTGCGGCATGGAGGAGACTTATCAGATCACGTCGGCTCTGCGCTATCTGCCGTTTGGAAAACACGTCGCGCTCATCACCGATGCGAGGTTCTCGGGTGTCTCGACCGGCGCGTGCATCGGTCACGTTGGTCCCGAGGCTCTCGACGGCGGGCCGATTGGCAAGCTGAGAGATGGTGATCTGATCCGCATCGAAATCGACACGCGCAACCTGACAGGATCCGTCAACTTCATCGGCACTCCCGAACGCGAGGTGACTCCCGAAGAGGGAGCCAAGATTCTCGCAGCGCGCACTCCCGCGCAACCTCTGCACTGCGACCCCAAGCTCCCTCCCGAAACACGGCTGTGGGCACTGCTGCAACGCGCGGGCGGCGGCACCTGGGCGGGCTGCGTCTATGACGTGGACAAGATCGCCGAGGCACTCGACTCGCAACTGCGAAAGTGATGAACCAGTACTGCGGGGAGCCTTCAACGTGATAAGCCCAGATGAGTCGAGTCAATTGCCGTCCGCTTCTGGTTAGACTGCCGAGCGAGGCTGCTTCAATGTATCTCGATGGTTCAAGACGATTGTTGTTCTCGACGAAAGGGCGAGCGGTATGGCGACTGTGGATTACACGTGTGTCTGTGGGAAACAGATGCGGTTCAAAGGGGAACATGCTGGCAAGCGGACGAAGTGCCCGGATTGCGAGGCGACGATTGTTGTCCCTGCTTCGGAGACTGACGAGGCGGAAGATTACGACCGAGACGGCGACGATGAGGCGACGACGGTGGCTCGTGAGCCATCGTCGATCACACGCGTCACGGGGCGGCGCGCGGTGGCTTCATTCGGCGGACAGATCGTGCCGTCAATGTTCGGAACCACGACGCTGGAACTGGAGGGATCGCGTTTGATTGAAACCACGGAAGGCGTCCTCTCGAAACGCCACGCGGAACTCTTGCTGACGGAAGTCGATTCGGCCGAGATGCGGATTCAGCCCAATCCGGCTCTGTTGGGAGCGGGCCTCGCCCTGCTGCCGTTGTACGGCTTGGGGCTGGCGGTGCTGCCCTTCTATTTCTTCGTGAAGTACCGGTTCCTCATCATTCACAGCGGCAACAACACGACCGTCGTCGCCGTGACGGGGAAGGAAGAACCGTTCCTCGACTTCATGCACAACGTGCTCACTGCGGCAGAAGCGACGAAGCATCGTCGTTAGGGAACCGGCATGAGTTCTCTGCTCCATACCAATCAAAAAACGAGTTTAGAAGTTGCGTATTTCGGAGTTGCAAAGCGACGGCAGTAAGGATCGACGCATCAACAACTGGCGGCATCCCTCTGAAGGTCGAGGTGAGCCGGGTGCCGTGAAGCCCCGGATTCTTCGCCGAAAAATCCGGGGCTTCACGGTACCCGGCTCACCAAATCTCGACTGTTATTTCTGGGCTGATCCTAAAGACACAAAGCACAGGATCTCGCGCAACGGATTGACACGACGCTCGTACGTCTCTGCGACGACTTTACGGAGAGGGTGTGAGGACCAGCGCGGTTTCGGCGGTCACCGGGAGACCCCGCTCATCGCGCGTTATCGCGCGGATCGTGAGTGGGCGGAGGTCAAACCCTTTGGCGGAGGCGTCAACATTGACTTGAAGTGTTCCAGAGTTCTCACCAGCCGGGATCTCCAAGGGCGCTGCGGTGACTCCCCGACAACCTTTGGGAACGACCAAGTCGAGGGCCACGGAGTTGGTCAGTCCGCGATCACGTTGCAGTCGGAACGGCAGTTCAACTCGTTGTCCCGGAGTCGCGGAGAACGTGGTCCGAGAAAGCTGGATTGCGAGGCGTCCGGGATCGACCAAGGCGATCATTTGATTGTTCTGGTCGTTTGAGCTGTAGCTCACGGTGTGCAGAGTGCTGTCGGGGTCGGTCACAACGCCCGACACGACGAGCGTCGAGCGACAGGTTCGGCCGATCTCCATCAATGGTGGCAATGTGACGGCAAACTCAAAGTCGTTCTGTCCAGAGGGAACCGTGATTGGAGATGCGGTCACGCCTTGAAGGTGTCGCCCTTGCCGGTCAGCCAGTTGCACCACAAGTGGCCCCTCGAAGCCGTTCCGTTCCACTCGATACTTGCGGACAAAGACTGCTCCACGCGGGATGAATTTCGTTTCAAAGATGCCAACGAACTTGAACGGTGTGGGCAATGTGACTGCGAGCCAATGTGCGGTGTCGCCCGCAGCCAGCGGGACGTTTTCCGACACACCAGCGGTGCGAAGCAGTTCGATGGTGCCGTGCGCGGAGCGACCGATGATCTTCAGTGGAACCGCCATGATTCGCGCAGCGGCATCCGCTTGAAATTGGACTTGTACGTCATTCTGATTTGGTGCGATCACGAGGGGCGAGGGAGATGCCAGCGTGACTCCCGGTGGGAGACCTTCAACGTCAATTGTCACCGGTTCGCGAAAGCCCGGTCCCCGGTCGATCAGTACCTTAACGCTGGCTGATTTGCCTCGTTCGAGGTTCGTAAAATCCGACACCAACGACAGATTGAAGTTGGGCTGTTCGGTCGAAGTGACTCGCACTCGGTAGGCAAACCGAGAGCCTCCGCGTGAGGCCAGTCGGTCTCGTACTCGCAACAGATACTCACCGTCGGCTGGTGCGGTGAAACGCAAGCGAGCGTCGGTTTGCCCGGCACTTGAATCGTCGGCTTCGACGAACAGCTTCCCACTGGCATCGGTCAACTCAAGCACGGAATCGAGCGGTGAACCGAGTCGAGCGGCTCGCGTCTCGAACTGGTATTCGATCCCCTTCGCTGCGTTGAAACGCCAAACGTCGACATCGCCGGGTTGTTGAATGCGACCGTTCAAAACGATTGGGATGGTGAAGGGGTGGGAGATCCTGTCGTTCGGTTCGACTTCGAGCAGGTTGTCGTAGTCATCCACATCGAGTTTCACTTCGCCCCAAACAGACTTCGTGTCCTCGATTCGCCAAATGAATTCGGAGCCTTCGCTAGGCAGAATGATCTCCGCTTCAGGCTGAAGCAGATTAACGCCGCTCAGACGCAACAAAGTTTTTGTGCCACGACGTCCTCCCAATGGATAGGCCCCGTCGAGGCATGATCCGGCCGTGACGGTCAGCCGGTAAACGAAATCCTGCAGTCCACGAAAGGCAATGTCGTGAATGCGAACTTCGTACAAGCCATCGACAGTTGCCGTAAATTTCAACGCGGGCGTCGCGGCCCCTTCAGGGAGTTGCTCACCAACCGATCGTCCCGCAGAGTCGCGTACTTCGAGCCGGGCCTCCAATGGAGAACCGAATGCTGACGTGGCGACTGAGCATGTCACGACTTCGCCAGCCTTCGCACGGAAGCCCCACGCATCAATGTCTTCACGCGGAAAGATGCGACCGTTGATTGTGATCGGCAGCGCCACTTGAACAGCGGGAGTGGCTCCTTCGGCCTCATCTTCGACGACTTCGGCGAAGTCACCAACGACAAAACCGAGCGGCGGTGTGACCCCTTGCGATGTCGCCAAACGCCAGGTCGATGTCCCGAGTGACATTGCTGGATCAATCGTCATTGGAGTCGAAAAGTCTCGAGGATAGTCCTCTTTCTGCTGAGAAGCTGGCTGCGGAATGAGTGGGCCCTCAAACCAAAACACGTCGATCGGCAGCAGACGTTCGACTTGGATTGGACTTCGACTGGAACGTAATAATCGCGGGGAATCATGCAGGTTACATCCACCCAATCGTGCGGCGACGGTTGTCCCGCGTTGGCCTCCGGCAGGAAACGAGTAGTTCGCCGTAGGCGCCTCCGCAAACAGCCGAGAAGACAGTCCCAGTTCAAATGCAAAGAGAGCGGCGAGGCGTGCGATGTTCGTGAGGTTCATTTTAAGTTCTCGTAGTCCTCAAATGACGGGTGCGTGCTTTTCATTGAGAGGGTACGCATTCGATCCACTCACTTTCCATCGAGCATCCTTGCCACGTCGCTACAGGGTCAGCCGTTCCTGCAGCGAGCGCACCAAATCTGTTCTCCATCATCAACCGTTCCTACAGCTGAACCATTGCTGAGTTCGTAGTGTCTGAATGGCTTCGAGAAGACATTCCATCACTAAAATAAAGGGGCCTTTGGGCTATTGAGAAGGTGGCGACGAGTTGCAAAATTGAAACACCTAAGAATTCTGGTTGAAAAACAGCCCTTCGATGATTGACAACTTGAACTGACAACACTTTACTCTGCCGCAGTGCCGCCACTGCTGAGTGTGCAAGACAGGGAAGTCGAACAGGGAAATGGATTTTTCTGAGTCGCTAGATCACAACCTGAGGAGTAGGAAATGTCGGAAGCGAAGAAGGCAAAGTCCAAAACGGAAGTTCTCACGGCCTTGGCCGAAGCTACGGGATTGACCCGTAAGGATGTTGGAAATGTGTTCACCAGCCTGAGTGAACTTATTGGCAAGGAGATCGGCAAGAAGGGACCAGGCATGTTTAGCTTTCCGGGCCTTCTCAAGATTACCGTGATACGTAAGCCTGCCACGAAGGCGACAACTCGCAAGAATCCGTTCAAGCCCGATGAAATGATGGAAGTGAAGGCCAAGGCCGCCCGAAACGTTGTTAAGGTTCGGCCGCTCAAGTCCCTGAAGGAAATGGTGTAGCCTCCCCCCACGCGAGTATCAGGTCGCTGGTTACTCGCGAGAGGCTCCCAGTTGGAAGGAGCTAATTGTGCTTGTACTGTCTCGCAAGAGAAACGAAAGCATCGTCATCGACGGCTCAATTGTCATCACGGTTGTGGAAATCCGTGGTGATAAGGTTCGACTTGGTATTGAAGCCCCTCGCGAGATACCGATCCACAGGCAAGAGGTCTCAGCAGCGATTGTTGCCGAGTTGGAATTGTCTCTTTTGGCCAATTCGGACGGCCAAGAATGATCGTTGGTCAGGACTTGCTGTAGCGTGATGTTTGAAAGTTCGATGTCCGCCCGGTGTTTCTCATTGTTTGATCGGCCCCATCGTCTAGAGGCCTAGGACAACGGATTTTCAGTCCGTGAACTGGGGTTCGAATCCCCATGGGGTCAGTTTTCGGT
>JAYTXB010000083.1:0-4727 GCA_043743205.1 Schlesneria sp. | reverse complement strand
GGAACGGGTCGTAGTGCGGCAGTTCCGTGAGGTGTGGAGTCAGATTCTTTTGCAGGAATCGTCGAAAGGCATAGGCCGTGGGAAACACGAGGTCGGTTGCACGCATCGGCCACAAGCCGTTGGAATCGACTGCCTCCAGCAACACAGGCAAACGAGGAGCCACTGCCGCGAGCATCTTCGGCAGGAAGTAGCACGGGAAGTCGTCGGTCACGATCACGGCGGCTGATCGCGCCAGATGCTCGATCATCCCGCGACCGTGTGCGACGGACGGCTCGATGTAGGGGTGATAGGCGACGCCCACTTCACGGCAGCGCGTGGCGTTGTCGCGCATCCCCGCGATCACGAACTGGTGGAACCGATCGCACGACCAGCGGGCACGGCAGCCGAGCGTCTCGACGACGAGTAGCGGTCGCTGGAGTCGCGTACTCCATTCGAGTGCTCGTTGCAGTGCAAAGTTGGCGTGAGTACGTCGGTACGCATTCATCCAATAGACAACGAACTCGCCATCCGTGCGAAACGGGCGTTGGTTGCAAGCACGGACTCGAACTTCGGGAACAGTACGACAAGACGTGACGGAGCTTTCGATGAGAGGTTCCCCTTCAAATTTGGTTTGTGATGGCTGGTGGTTGGATCGTTCGCATGGATGCGAGGCCCCCCTGAAGAGGCGATCAGTTGCGGTGAAATCCAATTATTAGAACACACCCGCATTGCCCTCATCCGTACTCCGGCCTTGCCATCCGTGCGATCAATCTCTTGGGACGGAGTGGATCGCACGGATGGCAAGGCCGGAGCACGGATGAGGAACAGGGAAGGAGACGAACGAACAGCGTCTTCCTGATCGCAGGATCGTCCACCACGGACGGGTTTCGTTGCGGCTTTCTTGGGCCGTTGATCTCAAAGAAGGCACGCGATGGCTCCAGCCACTGTGTGAGGTCATCGGCTTGATTCGAGCGCGGCTTACTCTGGTCCGTCGTTCTTATCGGGAAGGGGCGGAGACTGCGCATCGGCCGCGTCAATCTCGGCGTGACAGTCGAAATAGAACGCTTCGACCTTCGCGCGCGCCCACGGCGTTCGACGCAAAAACTTTAAACTCGAACTGACGCTGGGATCGTGAGTGAAGCAGCGCACGGGGATGATTCGCCCCAGCTCTTCCCAGCCCCAGTAATCAACCAGGCGTTCGAGCAGCTTGGCCAGGGTGATGCCGTGGAGCGGATCGTTGGGATGGTCTTGGGGCACGGTCAATTTGCTCGTGAGTGGAGTGTCAATTCTTCGATTTCACCGGGCGGAACGGGTAGACCCAGGACAGCAAGGGATGAACATAGCGGGTCTGCACCCAAACTTTGCCCTGACCGGAGAAGCGGCAGACAAGGCCCTCACCGCCGAACAGGAAGTTCTTGATCGTTTTTGTCGGACGCGAACCGGGTAGCACCACGACCTTGTAGTCCAGCGTGTCTTCAAACGCGACGATGTAGCCGGTATCGACGACGTACTCATCGGCGACATCAATCTCCAAGATGGCTCCGAACGAATTGAAGAAGAGATCGCCCGTTCCGTGAGCCTTCAAGAGAACCAGTCCCTGCCCGCTGAAGAAACCTTTCGCCCCCTGCCACTTCGCGGACAATTCGACTCCCTCGGAATGAGCGAGGAACGCGCCGCGTTGCAGGTAGATCGAATTGTTGTCGAGGGCGTAATGCAGCATGTCGCCGGGAATGCCGGGTGCGAACAGCACTTCGCCCGGTTCCTGCTCCGCCGTGAACGTGTTCACGATCAGACTCTCTCCGGCGAACATCCGGCCGAGGGCCTTCTTCCAGCCCCCCTTCAGTCCCGCCTTCATCTTCAGCGACGGTGTCATCGACGCCATTGCAGCCGGTTCGGAGTAAACGGTTTCACCTTGCTCCAAACGGACGGTGACGATGGCAAAGTCTGGCCGCTGGGAAATCTCGAAGTCGAGTCCGCTCATGATGACCTTCCCTTGAACTTGAAATGACCTGAATCAATTGGAGATGACGGCTGCTCACGCCCTAACGCAGAGCTTGAATCACCGCGCTTTGAGCTTCGGGCCGATCAGTTTGCCGAAGTTGGGCGGGTTGTGACTTTGGCAGTACAGCTTCCCCTGGCCTTTGAATTTGCAGACCAAGCCTTCGCCGCCGAGGAAGCTACCGATCAGACTGCGTCCCGCTTTGACGATCTTGAATTGCAGCGTGTCCTCGAACGCGACGATGTGTCCGGTATCGACGATGTACTCATCCTCCACATCGACCTCGTAGATCGCGCCGAAGCTGCTCAGAAAGACGGACCCTTGGCCGGTGCATTTCACCCAGAAAAGGCCTTCGCCACTGAAGATCGCTTTGCCGAATCCCTGCCACGTCGCGTCGATGGAGATGCCAGTCTCACTCGCCAGCCAACTCGACCCCTGCACCACCAACGCGCCACCGCGCAGATCGTGATGGACGACATCGCCGAGCATGGTTGGCCCGATGATGAGTGTCTGATCGGGCGACTGCGCGGTGAAGTGATTGAGGAAGAAGTTCTCTCCCGCAAACATCCGCTTCAGTCCCTTCAAGAAGCCGCCGCTGCCCCCTTTCTTGCCGGAGGTCGTTTCGACGGCGATCCCGGTCGTCATGGCGATCATCGCGCCGACTTCACACGTGATCGTTTCGTTGGCACCGAGCAACAGCTTGGCTACCGACGCAGCGGGGCGAGCCAGAATCTCGTACTGCATGAGACGGACCTCTCAAGAGGGACGGGAGAAAAACAGGACGGTGGGTCTCAACGAGACAGACAATTCGACAGGTCAGATGTGAGCATTCATCCACGCCGTCAGGCCCGTGAAGTTGCGCGACTGCATATAGATTCGGCCGGGGCCGCGCACTTTAGTAACCAAGCCTTCGCCACCGAAGAAGCTCGAAAAAATGCCGCCAGCCAAGCCGACTCGAATGTGGATCGTCGGTTCATACGCGACGAGATGCCCGGTATCGACGATGTATTCGTCGGTGATCTCCTTGGCGAAGATGCCGCCGTATCCGGAGAACCAGACTCGACCGTTGCCGCGCACCTTCAATCGGAACAAGCCTTCGCCACCGATGAAGCTCGCCAGACCTGCCCAGCCCATGCCGAGTGACACGCCCGGTTCACAAGCGAGAAATGCGCCCGGTTGCAAGTAGAGCGTCGTCCCTTTGAGTTGGATCATCTCGATGTCGCCGGGCAGTCCCTGCGTGAGCACCAACTCGGCGGGCACCTTCGACGAGAACTCGTTCACGAAGAGCGACTCACCGCCGAAAATGCGTTTCAAGATGGCACCGAAGATGCCGCCGCTCCAACGAGTTCGCATCTCGACGGTGGCACTCATGCTGGCCATCGCATCGGCCTCCGCGATGATCCGATCGCCGGGCTGCAGCTGCACCAAGATGTTGGCAAATGACGGACGGTTTCGCGTGGTGGCTTCCATCAGTGGTCCTTTGCGAAGTGAGATAGTCCGGCTGAGGAGGTCGCAGCCGGGGAGTGGACTGAGTACCGAACATCACATGTCTATACCGCACGCGGTCCTGAGCGAGACGTTTCGGGCGAGCCGTGTGCCGTGAGGCCACGGGTTTCTGGCGGTGTCGAAGCACCCGCAGCCTCACGGCAGGCGGCTCACCAAATATCTCAATGTCCACCGTGCGAAGTCTAAAGAGAATTGAAATGAGCTGAACTTGAGTTTTCGAGTCTGACCAGAACGGTCGTCAGTTGTCGCTCTGCAACTGTTCGAGCTGTTGTTGCACGGCGTCCCAATCGAGAGCGAGAGGACGATATTGTTGTGCCCCGAGCTTCGCAAGCGCACCGCGTACGTTGGCAATACGTGCCGCATGTTCCGGATGCGTACTCAGCCATTTCATCGCGGCAGGCAGTTCATCTCCTTCATCCTTGAGCATCTCGAAGAAGCCCGCCAACTCCAACGGATCGATCGCGGCATCGTGCAGCAGTTTCACTCCGACGAGGTCCGCTTCCGTCTCCAACTCGCGGCTGTAACTCGTCAGCGCGGCCGACTTCCCCAGCTCGACACCAATCGCCACCAAACCACCCACGTCACCGATCAACAGCTCGATCGCAACCACGATCCCGAGTGACTCGGTAATGCGTTGCAACCCGTGCCGCTTGATCGCGTGAGCCATCTCGTGCGCGAGAACTCCTGCCACTTGCTCCGCCGTCTTCGCCTTCCGCAGCAGTCCCGTGTAAACGACCAGTTTGCCGCCAGGGAGACAGAAGGCATTGACTTCGGGCGAGTCCAACACAAGGACATCAAACGTGAGGCCCTTCAATTCCGAATGCGGCTCCAACCGCGCGATCATCTCGTTGACCGCATCGACGATCACCTTGTCCGTGACGCGCGTTCCTTCGAGTTCCAGTGAATCGAGGGCCAGCTTGCCGATCTTCATATCGACGCTGACGGGAACGGCGACGATCGACGCTTTGGCCACGGCGATCAAAGCGTAGTAGCCACCGATCAGACACAGCACGCTGAGGACTGCCATGCCGCACAACCACACTCGCCAGCCAATCCCTTCTCGAAGACGCAGGCCGCGCACCGATGAAAATTGCTCGGCCAGTTCGCCACCCGATTCCAGCTCGAGGGCTGCGGGGAATCGTCGGTCCTCGCAGAAGAACGTCAGTTTGCGATCGGGCGTCCGACAGAAAACCATCCGCCCGGTGGCACCGCCGATATCGACCTGACAGTCGCGATAGTGCAT
>JAYTXB010000082.1:0-5893 GCA_043743205.1 Schlesneria sp. | reverse complement strand
CTGAGTGACGCTCGGCTGTTGAGTGCCTACGTTCCGACCGAATACGGCGGCATGGGCTTGGACATCGTGCAGATTGGCGAAGTCTGCGAGGCGCTTGGCCAGTATTGTGGCTCGTCCGCGATGATATATGCGATGCACTGCATTCAGGTGGCGTGCGTCGTGCATCACGGTCAGGATTCGATCTATTTCCGCAACTATTTGCGGTTGCTTGTCAGCGACCAACTTTTGATGGCGTCGGCGACGACAGAGATCGGCACGGGGGGCGATCTACTTTCCAGCGTATGCGCGATCGAAGTCTGTGGCGACAGCTTCACGTTGACGAAGAAGGCACCGGTCATTTCGTATGGAGCAACGGCCGACAATATTCTTGTGACATGTCGTCGCTCGCCTGAGGCCCCTGCCAGCGACCAAGTTCACGTAATGGTTCGTCGTGGTGAATATACCGCCGAGCCCTTATCGACCTGGGACACGATGGGATTTCGCGGCACATGCAGTTCCGGTTTCACTCTGACTGCGATCGGTGAGACTTCACAGATCCTGCCGACTCCCTTCAGCGAGATTCTCACGCAGACGATGCATCCCTATTCGCACATCGTATGGGCATCGCTTTGGACGGGAATTGCCAGCGATGCGGTCAATCGGGCACGCGCGTTTGTTCGAGCCGAAGCTCGCAAGACACCCGGCGAGACACCGATCTCCGCCATCCGACTTGCCGAAGTGGACCAAGTGCTGCAAGAGATGCGGCACAACGTCAAGAGTCTGACGCTCGAGTATCACGAGCTGCTCAAACAGAACTATCTGGATGCGTTTAAAGGATTTGGCTTCTCGATCCGCACGAACAATCTCAAGGTGTCGTGTTCGCAGCGCATTGTGGAAATCGTCGGGCACGCACTGCTGATCTGCGGCATTTCCGGTTATCGCAACGACTCGAAGTTTAGCCTCGCGCGGCATCTGCGAGATGCCTACGGCGCGGTGTTAATGGTCAACAACGACCGCATCACAAAACTCAACGCCACCATGCTGATGGTTCATAAAGAAAGGTTCTGAGCATGTGCCTCTCGAATGAAGTCCATACTGCAGCCTATCAGGCGTATCTCGATCAACTGACCTCAGCGGGATTGCTGATCCCGTCCGGCGTCCTTGGCGTTTATGGTCACAGCGGGGTATTCGAGGGAGTTTTGGAAGGCTTCGACTCCATCGTGACGCGCCGCAGCGCTCACCTCCATGCGGAGGTCGTTCGGTTTCCGGGTTTGTTAAATCGCGCGCATTATTTAAATACCAGTCATATCGAGGCCTTTCCCGATCTGATGGGGTCGGTGCATAGCTTTACGGGGAACGAGCGTGATCACGTGGCGCTACTTCAGAAGCGAGCCAATGGTGAGGACTGGACGCAGTCTCTCACGCCGACGGAAGTCATGCTGACTCCGGCCACGTGTTATCCGCTCTATCCGACGGCGACGGGAACGCTGCGTGACGGTGGCCGCACGGTCGATCTCCGTTCGTTTGTCTTCCGGCACGAGCCGTCTCTCGATCCCTGCCGAATGCAGATGTTTCGGATGCACGAGTCGGTGCGACTCGGATCGCCCGATCAGGCGCTCGCGCACCGTGACCAGTGGGTGACGTTGGGCCAAGAGATTCTGAACTCGGTCGGGTTGAAGGTCGAATGTGTGCTGGCGAACGATCCCTTCTTTGGACGCGGCGGACGCATGATGGCCGCAACTCAGAAGGAGCAGAACCTCAAGTTCGAGATGGTGATCCCGGTTGCCGCTGCCGATAAGCCGACGGCGATCATGTCTTGCAATTATCACTTAGATTATTTCGGTAATGCGTTCGACATTCGCACGGCCGATGGTCAGGTGGCCCATTCCGCCTGTATCGGTTTCGGATTGGAGCGAGTCACGCTCGCGCTGTTCAAAACGCACGGGTTGAATCCCGACGCGTGGCCCGCCGACGTGAAGCATGAACTTGGACTATGACGATGCACGTCTTCCCACTCGAATCGAGCAGCCATCAACGGCACCATCTCCACACTCAAGATCGCAATTGGGCGGAGACGAACTGTTACGTCGATCTCTGGATTGAGCTGCTGCATGGCTGGGGCTTTGAGCCGTTGGCCGCGCTGCCGTTTACTGTGGCCATCGATTTTGAAGGCGATCAATGGACCTTCTTCAAGTTTCCGTTGTTCGACTTGTGGGAGCTTTATGGACTTGATGTTCAGGAGCTGGCGATCTGGCGGCCGATGGTCTCGCACATTGAAGAGCAGGTCGGGATGGCGCGGCCAGTGTTGGTCGAGTTGGACTCGTTTTGGCTCCCCGACACTGCGGGGACGGCGTATCGCAAACAGCATGTGAAGACGACCGTGGCGGCCATTGAGATCGACGTACAGGGCCGGCGTTTCGGTTATTTCCACGGGCAGGGTTATTACGAGTTGCACGGCGAAGACTTCGTAAACATTTTCAATTTGGAAGGGGTCAAGCATCCCGCCGTTCTGCCGCCGTATGCGGAGTTCGTTAAGCGCCGTTCGTTGATTCCGCTCACAGATGATGAACTTGCGCAGACTTCACTCAAGATGTTGCGTCGCCAACTCGGTCTGTTGCCGGAAGCCAATCCGTTCGCAAAGTTCAAACCGCGTTTTGAGGCGGACCTGCACTGGCTGGCGAACGAGCCGATCGAGACCTTTCATCAGTACTCGTTCGCCACGCTGAGGCAGTTCGGATCGTGCTTCGAGCTGGCGGCGAATTACCTGCGCTGGCTACAGACACAGCAGGAGACGCCGCTGGAAAACTCGATCGCGGCGTTCGTCGAAATCTCGACCGGTGCGAAGACAATGCAGTTTCAACTGGCACGAGCCATGGCCCGCAAGAAACCGATGGAGCTGTCGATCGTCGATCAGATGGCCAGCACTTGGCAGAGTGCGATGGAAGACTTGAAGGCTCGGTTCTTGTAAACGCCTTGGGAAAACCAACGCATGGTCGAATCATCCCCGCTCGTGAGTGGTGAGTGCTTGGAGGCAACGCCGTTGTCTCTTGGCCCGTGGGATTGTTGCGCGCATGCGCCGGGAGCTGTGACTCATCCCGATCAACTGGCGACGGCGAATCATGAATGGCGATCGGTCGCAGTTCCGGGGACCGTGGCGAGTGCATTGAACGCGGCTGGTCGTTGGGATTTTCAACGACCGACGGACATTGATGCTCAGGATTGGTGGTATCGCACGACGTTCGCGGTGGCGACCGATTCGATGAGTCCGCCGTGCGTCTTGTGCTTCGATGGTTTGGCGACACTCGCCGATATCTGGCTGAATGGCGAGCATCTACTCTCGACAGACAACATGTTTCGGGCCTATCAGTTCGAGATCACTTCGTTACTGCGGGCGACCAATGAGTTGGCGATCCGCTTTCGTTCGCTCTCTGCGGACTTGCAAACGAAGCGGCCTCGTCCGCGTTGGAAGACGAATCTGGTCGATCACCAGCAGTTACGATGGCAGCGCACCACGCTGCTCGGCCACATTCCCGGTTGGTCGCCTCCAGTCCCCGCGATTGGACCGTGGCGCGACATCCGCATCGAACGCGAACCGGTGCGACTGACCGACGTGCAGTTGGTATCGAGCCTCGAGGGCACGACGGGCGTTGTGATGCTCCGTGCGCGAGTCCACTCGGTCGCGCCGGTTAAACAAGTCAGGTTGCGAGTCGGATCACACGCAGCGTCTGTCGCGGTCACGACCGCTGCGGACGGAGCGACACTGAGTGGTGAGCTTCGCATCTCCAGCCCGCCGTTGTGGTGGCCGCACACTCACGGCGATCAACCGCTCTTCGCGTGTGAGGTGATCGTCGAGACTGAAGCACATCGTCAGGTGATTGATTGTGGAAGGATCGGCTTCCGTGATTTGCGAGTAGAAATTGCCAATGGTTTCGCCGTCACTCTCAACGGTGAGCCGATCTATTGTCGAGGAGCCTGCTGGACGGTCTCGGACATCTTCACGTTGAACGGCACTGAGGAATCGCTGCGTCGCGACTTGCTGCTCGCACGCGATGCCGGTGCCAACCTGCTGCGTGTCGGCGGAACGATGACCTACGAGAGCGACCTCTTCTATCGACTGTGCGATGAACTGGGGATCCTCGTCTGGCAGGACTTCATGTTCGCCAACATGGACTATCCGGTGGCCGATGAATCATTTGCAAGCAACATCGCGGCCGAAGTGACCTATCAGCTTCAACGACTCGCGTCTCACCCCTGCGTGGCGATCTATTGCGGTAACAGTGAGATCGAACAACAGGCGGCGATGCTGGGGATGCCGCGTGAGCTGTGGCGAAACGATTGGTTTGCCGAACGACTTCCCGCGCTGTGTGCCGAACACCATCCGACGACTGCGTATATTGCATCGACTCCCAGCGGCGGAGTTCTCCCATTTCATGCCAGCTCGGGAGTGTCGCACTACTACGGGGTCGGGGCCTATCTGCGTTCGCCTGTGGAGCTGCGTCAGGCCAATGTTCAGTTCGCTGCGGAGTGTCTCGGCTTCGCGAATGTTCCCGAGCCGGACATGGTGAACGCAATTATGGCGGGAGCCGCACCGGTCGCGCATCATCCGCGATGGAAGCAACGCATCCCGCGCGACACGGGGGCCAGTTACGACTTTGAAGATGTGCGAGACCACTATCTCCAGCATCTGTTTGGCGTCGCGGCGGTGCCGTTGCGGACAACAGACATGCGCCGGTATTGGCAACTGAGTCGGGTCGCCTCAGGGGAGATGATGACCCAGGCGTACTCCGAATGGCGCAGCGGTCACAGCCACAATCGGGGAGCGCTGGTTTGGTTCTTCAAAGACCTGTGGCCAGCGGCAGGATGGGGCATCGTCGATAGCACTGGCATTCCCAAGGCGGCGTATTACGCGTTGAAAAGACTCTGGCGCAGTCGGCAGATCACGCTGACGGATGAAGGTCTGAACGGCCTCCACTTGCACCTCATCAACGAGTCGAGGGAGGCGTTCGATGGGTTTGTGGAAGTGACTCTGTTGAAGGAGCCTGCGACGGTGATTGTGCGTCAGGAAGTGCCGGTTCGATTGAGTGGTCGGTCCCGCCAGATGCTCCACGCCGAGGAGATTGTCGGGGGCTTTTACGATGTCAGCTATGCCTATCGTTTTGGACCGCCGCACCACGATGTTGTGGTGGCCACGTTACTCGATGCCGATCGACGGGTCGTGAGCGAAGCGTTTCATTTCATCCGTCGCCGCGATCCCGCAATTGTGCCGACGGCCAATCTCGAAGCCTCAGCCGAGATGACGAGCGAGACCACGTGCGAGGTCTCACTGAGTTGCGATCGTTTTCTCCATGCCGTGCGACTGGACGCGAAAGGCTTCGTCCCCGATGACAACTATTTTCATCTGGTCCCGCAGCGAAAGAAGGTCGTCACTTTTGCTGCGATCGGAAAGCCGCCGCGAGAATTTCGAGTGGACGTGGAAGCTTTGAATGTGGATTCGTCTCAAACAATTGCCCTGTGTCAGGGGCGGGCATTGCAGTCCGTAGATGAGGCTCTGTGATATCCACGAGCCGTGGACCTCACGTTTTTCAACGGGCAGATCGGTGTGAACCATGTCGGCAACAGTTGTTGATCTCAACCAGAGGCACGCTGCCCAGAGTCCATTTCACGCGGAGTCTGTGCAGCGAACGGCGTTCTATTTGGAGAGCCAAGGCCAGCCGGTCTTCGCTTGGCTGCATCACCGTGTCGAGCGAACGGGCTTCGATCATGGAGTCCTCATTTGTCCGCCGATTGGCTACGAGCAACTCCATTCGCACCGTGCGCTGCGACACTTGGCGGACCAACTCGCTCAGGAAGAAGTCCCGGTGTTGCGGTTCGACTGGCAGGGAACGGGTGACTCGTCCGGTGCCGATGAGGATGC
>JAYTXB010000081.1:0-7317 GCA_043743205.1 Schlesneria sp. | reverse complement strand
CCGCATCGGCCAACTCGTCTCCGAATTCCTCCCCAACGAATGCCCCAACTATCTCCGCCACGCCGGATACACTGCAAACTAACCGCGAAAATGCTCTAGCTCTGGCTGCAAGACCCTTGCGCGGCAGATCGCTTGAAACTCCGCACTCGCTGTCTACTCGTCATCGACGATCATGCGCAGATAGCTTTCGTAGCGGACGCGCGAGATCAGATCGTCGTGCAGCGCCTGTCGCACCGCGCAGCCGATCTCCATCAGATGCAGGCAGTCGGGGAACTTGCAGTGTGGAATGAATGGCAGGAATTCGATGAAGAAGCCTTCCACCTCGACTGGCTGCACATCCCAGAGTTCGAGTTGCCGAATTCCAGGCGTGTCGATGACCCAGCCCCCCGACTCCAGCTCACGCAGCTCGGCATATCGTGTGGTGTGTCGTCCCTTGTGGGTCACCTGGCTCACGTCGCCGATCCGCAACGCGAGTCCCGGTTGCAGTGCGTTGAGCAACGATGATTTGCCAACACCGCTTTGACCGGTGAAGACCGTTTGCTGCCCCTTCAACCGTCGCCTCAGTGCGGCCAGCCCACCTCCCGCCAGCACGCTTGTCGGCACGACTGCGTAACCAAGTCGCGCGTACATTCCGATCAACGGCTGCAAATCGGCAAGGTCCACGAGGTCGCACTTATTGAGCACGATCAAGGCCCCGACCTCTCCCTTAGCGGCACTCACGATGAAGCGGTCGATCAGAGCGGGTTTGAGTGGCGGGTCATTCGCCGAAACCACGATCGCCACTTGCGAGATGTTCGCCACCAGAATGTGCTGCTTGTACTGGTGCCCTCGCGCCAACACTCCCTGCCGTGGTTCAACGCGCTCGATCACACCTTGGCCGTCGTCGGTCGGCACGAACAGAACATGATCGCCCGTCACGACCGCGTTCCGTGCATCACGTGCCACCGTCCGCACCACACGCCGCACGGTGCATTCGTAACGACGCCCCGCTTCAAGCTGGCCTTCATTCGCTTGCACTGTGCATTGCGTCGAACCAATTGCCGCCAGCACACGCCCACGTCGGCAAGTCGCCTCATCGACATCGAGTACGATCTGGTCACCTTCCAGCCGCGCGCCAGCGACCGTTCGTTTGCGAGTCAGATCACCCTTACCGGAGACCCGCTGCCCCCGATCCAGACGATCGACATCGACCCCCTCGGTCTGTACAGCACGCGTGATGTCATTCAGCCGAGCGGTCTTTCCCCGGTTCTTTCGAAAGGCCACTCGAAGTTTGCTCGGCTGTTTTTTGGCCACGGTCAACGCGATTCTGTCTGAGGAACGAAGGACGGCTGGTGTGGCGGCATGTTAAAGAGAGTCACCAAACTTGCACTACCCCAACACTCTTGGGACGGACGTGTTGGCCTCAGAATGCGAGTCATGCAATGCCTCCGCCTGCATACCTCCGTCATTCCCTGACTGAGATTCCTGACACGAGCGACCAGCAATTACTCTTGGCCTCCGCTACCCTTGGTGATCTCGCACAGTCGTTGACAAATCTCGAAACGTCTCTGTTCAACTGCATCCGCTTCGGCCCTGCCTCGCAAAACTAAAGAGGCCCGCCTTCACTTCCGCGAACACCTGCAAGGCCGCCTCGCGTGGATGTCATCTCTCAACGCAGCACGCGGTGCGAAGTTGCAACACCTGTTTGATCAGATCGATTGGTAAGGACTCGAACCGTCATATACCTCGCGCAGAAGGAAGTGAGGCGTTGCCCGCGCGGTTAGCAGCCTGCTGAAAAAGGTAGGATGGCCTCCTAGGCCGTCCGTTTTGAGCGTTGAAAGCGGGACGGGCAAGGTGCCCATCCTACGTTCTTCAACAGGCGGTCAAACGAGGCAAATGTCTCAGTACCTCCAACGATCGGTGAACTTACGCCATGTCCGAGCAGATCGAGTTGGTTTATCCTCTGATTCATGCCACAGGTTCTCCGAGAGAACTTGGGCGGTCGCATGGCGAACAGGCACGGAACCGTATTTGTGGATATCTCGACTATTTGCAGGCTGCGTTGAAGTTCACTCGCGAGTCGCTGCGGCAACGCGCCGGGCGATTCGAGTCGCTGTTCGAGCGGCATTGTCCGCAACTGCTCGACGAAGTCGCGGGACTGGCCGAAGGGGCGGGAATTCATCGGCTCGATGCGCTGGCCGCTCAGCTACGAGGTGAATTGAACGGCGTGAGCGAGGGTGCCTGTACAACGTTTGTCATTCATCGAGATCAGACCGCCGCAAGTGGCACGTTGATCGGTCAGAACAGTGACAACCCGTCCGAGTTAATGGACTACGGGTATGTGCTGCGACTCGTTCCAGCCAGCGGACCACGCTTGTTGATGTGGACGTTTGGAGGAATGCTCGGCTATCACGGGATGAACGAGTACGGTGTGGCTCACTTTGCGAATTCACTGGGTGGCGGGCCAGCGTGGAGATTTGCGTTGTCGCACTATCCGCTGAAACGAATGCTGCTCGAACAGCGGTGCCTCGCTGATGTTCGCCGTTTGTTGAAGGAAGTTCCCGTTTGCTCCAACGGTAACTATGTCCTGTGCGATGGACTCGGTGAGATCGCCGACATCGAGTTGACCTCGGACGGACTGTTGGAAATGCCTGCCGAAGGTCTCGGCGCGTTGGTCCATTCCAATCACTATCTTTGCCGGCCACATGCCTGCGCCGAAAACTTCGCCCGCAGCCTGCCCGATTCGTTTCCTCGACAGCAGCGGATGCAGGAACTGATTCGTAGTCGTCTGGGGCGACTGACCGTGGATGATCTGAAGGAGTTTCTCCGCGATCACGATGGCCACCCAACCAGCCTCTGTCGACACCCTCACGCTGGGGCCGATGACCTCGTCCTTCCGAGCAGCGGAAGAACGGTAGCATCTCTCATCGCAGAACCCGATCGCGGCCGCCTCCACGTGGCGCGAGGCAATCCCTGTGAAGCGGTGTTCGTCACGTATGACGTGGCTTCATGATGTGAGGAATGAAAAGACCGAGGGCGTCTCAAGCGAACCTGAAACGCCCCCGGATCAATACCTCACGACAAGAGCGGGCCAACGCCTGTCGCTCGGCGAAACATTTTAAGAGCAGCAGCTATGCCGCTGCGAGTTCCTCGCGTCTTTTTTTGAAAGACTCTAAAAACAAGCCTGCTTTGTAGGGATCGGGTTCGATTTTGAAGAAAGGCTCGGCTTGTTACTCGAAGCATTTCAATTCAAATGCGACTTTTTGCTGTTCAATCGTGAATCCAAGAATCTCAAGAAGTGGAGAATTCGGATGTGTCCGGTGTGGCCGTGAACTTGAGAACGAAGTGACATGCGTCTCGGGCAGTGAAGGCCTAACAGCCTGTTGAAAAACGTAGGGTCCGCCTACAGCTTGCGTAGGAAAATGGGCAAGCCAGAGACGCGCCCTCTCGATCGCCTTTTCTCGACAGACTGGACGGATTGGTGCATCAATCACTGCGATAGCTCGGACGGAGGATTGCGCGACCTGATCGCGTCCGTTGCTGACGCGGCGATCCCGATCTTCGTTCTCGGATCGCCGCGTCGCGATGCACGGGTGAGGCGGCTTGAAGTTTCGCGAGTCTTCATCCATCCTGCGTCTCCCTTTCGCAGGGAATTCACGGGAATGAGGCACTTCTGAATCGAGTCGCGTCAGACAGTGATTGAAAGACCGATGGCTCACAAGGAAAGACACGCGAGCCGCGTGCTCCACGACGACGATCAACTCGGCGAGTCCTCGCCGGTCAAACTAGAAGTGACAGGAACACCGCATGGCTGCACCGCCGCTCTATGGCTTTGGACTGTTCGACGAGAACAAACCGATCTTCTCCATCGAAGACATCCGCGCAGCGAACCCGCAGCGGTTCGAGATGGAGCAACTGACCGGGATTCTGTACGTCGATCACGAAGGGCAGGGGTTGGTCGGGTACAAGGACATCACGCCGAATGAGTTTTGGGTGCGCGGCCACATGCCCGATTTCCCGCTCATGCCGGGAGTGATCATGTGCGAAAGTGCCGCTCAGTTGGGAGGCTTCTTTGTCCGCAAGTTTGACTTACTCGATGGTGACTTCCTCGGCTTCGGCGGGATGGAAGAGGTTCGCTTTCGATCGCCGGTCATGGTCGGCGATCGGCTGATCATTATGGCCAAGCTCTGTCGCTTCCGACCCAAGCAGCGGGCCGAGTTCAATTTTCAAGGCTATGTGAACGGCAAGCTGGTCTTCAGCGGTCGCTCGATCGGAGTCCCGATCCATCAAGATCGCACGCCACAGGAAGCGGTCTGACCTGCGACCCTCGTAACTCATTTAACCGCGCGGGCCGTTGGCCACGCGGTTCAGCGGCTCCCTTCCGCTCTCCCCCACCGTCTCGCGAAACCCGACATGCCCCTGCCGACAGTTGATCTCCGTCCGTACTTCACACCGCTGGTGGAAATCGAAGGTGTGCTCAATTGGAGAGCGATCTTTGGGAACGACCGTCCCGTCGAGATGGACATTGGCTGTGGGCGCGGCAAGTTTTTGTGTGACTCGACCTTGGCTCATCCGGAAACGAATTGGCTCGGTGTGGAACTCGAATACACCGAAGCCCGCCGCGCCGCGACACGACTTTTTAAGCGGTCGCTTCCCAATGGGCGCGTGATCGGCGGCGATGTTCATGAGTTGCTGTCGAAGCGTATTGAACCTCACTCAATCGCGGCGGCTCACGTCTACTTTCCTGATCCGTGGTGGAAGCGCAAGCATCACAAACGTCGGTTGTTCACCGATGAGTTCGCCAATCTACTGTCTCATGCGGTGCAGCCCGGTGGGTTCGTTCACTCGTGGACGGATGTCGGTGACTACTTCAAAGTCATCAGCGCATTGATGAATCATCACGCTGACTTCACGGCTCTCACGCCACCACCGGAACCGTCCGGTGCCAACGACCTCGACTACCTCACCAACTACCACCGGCGCGGCAAGCGAGCGGGGAGTACGATCTGGCGCGGTTTGTGGCAACGACGGTGAACGCGATCGAAAGGCGAGTGGCGATGGTCCAACTGCCCTTGCCGATTTCGACTCGATGTTTCATATAGTCGCCGCCCGCACGGAATTGGTTGGGCGAGGTCATCAAGGATGGGTGTCATGTTGCGAGCAGTCTGTTTCGGTTTGACCTTGGTGGGAGCCATTGCGATGACGACCACCATCGTCCACTCCGCTGATGCTTCTCCGTGCGAGACTTCCGTGGCGGATGCCGCCGGTGCGCCCGCCGCTGCCAAAGGGTCGCTCGTCATCATTGGTGGTTCCGAACGCTTCGATCACGGCGAGTACTGGGACAACATCGTTGAACTGGCGGGCGGCCCCGGTTCACGCATCGCCGTCTTTCCCACTGCGAGTGGTGATCCGGTGAAGAACGGCGGCTTGGTGATCTCGGCCCTAAACAAGGCGGGAGCCGATGCCTTTCTCGTCCCCGTTGCGTGGCGCAAGGTGCCGATGTCGCCACAGGCCGCCGTCGCCGATCCCGAGTTGGTGGCCGAAGTCCGTGGCTCGACGGGGATTTTTCTGATCGGGGGTGAGCAAGATCGCATCGTGAAGGCGCTCTACACGCCCGATGGTCAGTTCACGCCGATGCTCGATGCGATCTGGGACGTGTACCGAAAAGGGGGCGTCATTGCCGGAACCAGCGCGGGGGCGGCGGTAATGAGCCGCATCATGTATCGCGATGCCGACTCGGTGTTAGACACGATGTTGCGAGGAGTCCGCTTCGGAAAGGAGATCGATCGCGGTCTGGGCTTTCTCGACGGCGAATGGTTCATCGATCAGCACTGTCTGGTGCGCGGCCGATTCGCGCGGGCCTTGGTCGCGATGCACGATCAGGGTTTCAAGTTCGGGATTGGAGTCGATGAGAACTCGGCGATCATTGTTACCAACGGCAAGGACGTGCGTGTCATCGGTTACAAGGGGGCCTTGGTACTGGATCTGTCGCGAGCGGAGCATGATCCGACACTCAAGCGGTTCAATTTGAAGAACGTCCGGCTCACGTATCTCGATCGCGGCGACCGCTTCGATTTGAAGTCGCGCGACGTGACTCCCTCCGAAGAGAAGCTCGATGATGAAAAGCTCGACCCCAAAGCAGCCAACTTTAAACCGACGGTCAGAAAGCCGCTGTTCTTCAACGACATCCTCGGCAACACGACCGTCGTCGATCTGATGGGAAAGCTAATGGAGAACATTCACGGGGAAGCGATCGGCTTGGCATTTGATGGCGCGGCGGCACGCAAGCAAGCGGTGGACGGTTTCGAGTTCAAATTCAAACGGGACGACGAGAGCTTCGCGTGGTACACGGGGACGTTCGGCGGCGACGACTACACGGTGAAAAACATCCGCCTCGACATTCGTCCGATCCGTATCGCCGGGCCGCTCTATGAAGCGGTTGAATAGCGAGTACTCGTGGAACACCGCCCACCTTCATTGCCTGAAGACTCTCGTCGTGAGTCGATTCTCCCTACGCGACGACTGCCGCGTGTGGTGTTGGCGGTCGTGTGGTTGCTGCTGTTCACAGCGTGGTTTCATAGTTTCGGTCTGCCGAACAATCAGCCCGCCGCGCGGTGGATGGTTTGGGCTGGTCTCCCGTTTGACTTGCTCGATCTGCTCGACCCGCCCGTTATTAAAAATGCTGCTCCCTGGAGCTGGCTGTTCCTCGCGCAACGTCTGCCGTTTCTCTTGATCGCGAGTTTGATCTGGGCCGGAGCGTGGGGACTCGGATCGCTCCTCCTGCGCGGCCTGCGATTGCACGAGTCCTTCGACCCGATCGAGCGAACGTTCTTTGCGGGATGTCTCGGACTGGCAGCGGTGTCGTTGATGATGCTCGGATTGGGATTGCTCGGCGCGATGAGTCGTTTGCTGTTGGGAGCGCTGCTGCTAATCCCGTTCGTGGTCGAGATCAGGCTCGCGTGGCCACGGTCGGTGGGCGAGACCTCTCAGCGAGCGGGTTCTTTCTTTCTAACCGGTCTTCCCAAAAGTCGGCTGAACTGGCTGGTGCTGTGCATCGTCGCGCCGTTTGCTGGCTGCATGTTGCTGGGCGCGATGTCACCTCAGACTGACTTCGATGTGGTCGAGTACCACCTCGGGGGGCCGAAGGAGTGGTTTCAACAAGGCCACATCGCGCGGCTTCCACACAACGTTTACACGAGCTTTCCGTTTTTGACCGAGATGCTGTTGCTGTGCGGCATGGTGTTGCGGGGCGACTGGGAATCGGGAGCACTGGCGGGACAAGCGGCTGTGGCGGGGTTCGTTCCACTCGCGGCACTCGGTCTGTTCGCGACGGGCCGA